>NZ_JBNNVB010000003.1:0-304411 GCF_050280325.1 Lysinibacillus sp. NPDC093216
AGCTCCTTCTCTGTTCGCTCGACTTGCATGTATTAGGCACGCCGCCAGCGTTCGTCCTGAGCCAGGATCAAACTCTCCATAAAAAGAAATTTGATTAGCTCAAATTGTTTTGCTGGCATCATGTTTGATGTCCAAAATTTTGTTTCGTTCACCAACTCAAGGTTAGCTACTAAAAACTTTATTGATTACGTTTTGCTTGTTCAGTTTTCAAGGTTCATGTCATTATCTTGTAGTGACAGCTTTTATATCGTACGACATAAAAGTTCGTATGTCAACAAGTTATTTAAAGTTTTTTGGAGCGGGTGATGAGAATCGAACTCACGACATCAGCTTGGAAGGCTGAGGTTTTACCATTAAACTACACCCGCGTGGTAAATTATATTTATTTAAAATGGCGCGCCCGACAGGAGTCGAACCCATAACCTTCTGATCCGTAGTCAGACGCTCTATCCAATTGAGCTACGGGCGCATATTATATAAATCCATAAATTGACTTGGTGCGGCCGAGAGGACTTGAACCTCCACGGGGTTGCCCCCACTAGGCCCTCAACCTAGCGCGTCTGCCGTTCCGCCACGACCGCATTCAATTAGGAACTTTCTTATCATACTATGATAATTCAAAAAGTCAACCTTTTTTCTTAAAAAAGATGAGCCATGAAGGACTCGAACCTTCGACCCTCTGATTAAAAGTCAGATGCTCTACCAACTGAGCTAATGGCTCAAATTAAGAAATGAATGGCTGGGGTACTAGGATTCGAACCTAGGCATGACGGAATCAAAATCCGTTGCCTTACCGCTTGGCTATACCCCAATAAGTGGCGGTCCCGACCGGGATCGAACCGGCGATCTCCTGCGTGACAGGCAGGCATGTTAACCGCTACACCACGGGACCAATGTTACTATATTTTTATGAATTAAACTAATGAAATGACCCCTACGGGATTCGAACCCGTGTTACCGCCGTGAAAGGGCGGTGTCTTAACCACTTGACCAAGGGGCCATGGCTCCGAAGGCAGGACTCGAACCTGCGACAACCTGATTAACAGTCAGGTGCTACTACCAACTGAGCTACTTCGGAATAATTCATATATTTTGCCGTCGTTATCTTGTCGACTTTTACTATTATAGAGACATCTATAACGAACGTCAACCCTTTTTTTATTATTTTTTCATTCCACTAGTTTTAAACGTCCTAAACACTTGCTACAACAGTATTTCCCCACATTCATTCTAATTTTCCTTACATATAATTGTTGGCATTTTACACATGTATATGTATAAAGTCGGCGTTGTTTTTTTTGAGATGTTTTAGGGATTTGCAATACTGAGCAAAAACGAGGAGCGTTCACTTTGACTAATAGCTCTCGAAAATCTTTGTCTCGATGCTGATACCCTTTGCCTTCCAAGTGTAAATGATAATGACATAATTCGTGTCGAACTATACCTTCTACTTCGCTAATACCATACAATTCATAAGCTTTTGGATTAACTTCAATATTGTGCGATTGCAAGAGATAACGTCCACCTGTTGAACGTAGCCTTGAATTAAAATATGCTCGATGCATGAATGGCTTCTGGAAACTTTCTAATGATATTCGACTAACAAGACTTTGTAGTTCCTCATTGTTCATATCTATATCACCTCTAACAATAAGAATACCACACTGCGTAGTATAGACAGTGTGGTATTGATTTATCCCGCATTAACGGATAGTAATTTATCTGTACCGAAAGCGTAGTGGCAGCAAAGCAAATACAATTGCGCCAATGCGAAATTGATTACGCTTCAATAGTTTGATCTTTAGGAGGTAGCATCGTTAGTGAAATGCGGCCTTTTTTGACATCTATTTGTTCTACCCAAACAGTCACAATGTCACCGAGAGCAACAACTTCTAATGGATGTTTAATCCGTCTTTTTTGTAATTTTGAAATATGCACAAGTCCGTCCTGCTTCACGCCAATATCTACAAACGCTCCGAAATCAACTACGTTTCTCACTGTACCTTGTAATTCCATCCCAACTTGTAAATCTTCCATTTTTAAAACATCTGTTTTCAGCAGAGGCTGAGGGAATGCATCACGTGGATCGCGACTTGGTTTCATTAATGTATCCACAATATCTTGGATTGTGACAACTCCAATATCTAAAACTTCACTTAATTTTTCTACATCTAGTTTTGCAATGGCCTCCTCTGCCTTCTGCATCCCAAGCTCTTTTTTATCAATTTGCGCTACCTCTAAAATCTGTTCGGCTACACTATAACTTTCGGGGTGAATGCCCGTAGCATCAAATGCGTTTTTTGCTCCTGGAACACGTAAGAAACCAATTGCTTGTTCATACGTTTTAGCACCAAGTCGCGGAATTTTCTTTAGCTGAGTACGTGTAGTAAATTGTCCATTTTCCTCTCGTACCTTCACAATATTCTCCGCAACCGTTTTAGATAATCCAGAAACGTATTGCAGTAGCGAAGCTGAGGCTGTATTAACATCAACACCAACTTGGTTAACAGCTGTCTCTACTATAAATGTTAAGGACTCCGTCAATTTCTTTTGAGAGACATCATGCTGATACTGACCTACTCCAACTGCTTTGGGCTCAATTTTTACTAACTCCGACAACGGGTCTTGTAAACGACGTGCAATAGAAACCGCACTACGCTGTTCTACCTGTAAATCAGGAAACTCTGCACGAGCAGTTTCAGACGCTGAATAAACAGATGCCCCTGCTTCATTGACAATAACATAGGCCGTATCAGTTTCAAGCTCATTCAATACATCTGCTATAAACTGTTCTGTTTCGCGTGAGGCAGTACCATTACCAATAGCAATTATAGTTATTGGGTATTTTGCTAAAATCTCTTTCACAACCGCTTTCGATTTTGCTACATCTGGCTTTGGCGGATGTGGATAAATGGCTGTAACCTCTAGCATTTTCCCGGTTGCATCTACAACAGCTAACTTACAGCCTGTACGGTACGCCGGATCAACACCCAATACATACTTCCCTTTCATTGGAGGCTGTAATAAAAGATTACGCAAATTCTCAGAGAAAATGTGGATAGCCTGCATCTCTGCCTTTTCAGTAAGTTCATTTCGTAACTCTCGTTCTATAGAAGGCTGAATTAAACGCTTGTACGAATCCTCTATCGCTAGCTTCACCTCGGCAATTGCTGGTGAAGAACCTGTAGCAGGAATCCATTCCTTCCACATAATCATCAATACTCGATCTATTGGTACATGAATTGCTACTTTTAAAATTTCCTCTTTCTCACCACGATTTACAGCTAAAATACGGTGCGGAACAATACGATTTACGGGCTCTTCATATTCGTAATACATTTCGAAAACGTTTTTGTCGTCTGTCTCTGCGTTCTTAACACTTGTTACGAGTACTCCATCTTTCCAGGAATACGTTCGAATTTTTTCACGGATTGCCGCTTCATCAGCAAAGCGCTCTGCTAAAATATCTCGAGCCCCAGCTAACGCATCCTCTACATTAGCAACTTTCTCCTCATCTACGAAAGCCATTGCTAATTGTTCTAAAGCATCACTACGATACTCTAATAGAAGATCCGCAAGAGGTTCTAACCCTTTTTCTTTCGCTATAGTCGCCTTTGTTCGACGTTTTTGTTTATAAGGTCGATATAAATCCTCTACACGCTGTAAAACAGTTGCTGCTTGAATAGCTTGTTCTAATTCAGGTGTTAGTTTATCTTGCTCCTGAATTAATCGTATAACCTCTTCTTTGCGTTGTTCAAGCTGCTGTATGTAGTGATAACGATCCTCTACAGCTTTAATCTGTACCTCATCAAGGGATCCAGTAGCTTCTTTTCGATAACGTGCAATGAATGGCACGGTGTTTCCTTCTTCTAATAATTTAATAACAGCATCAGCTTGACCTGACTTAATAGCTACATCCTTTGCAATGAGCTGTAAAATTTGCTTTTGTTCCACATTATCACTACCTTTTTTCTTTTTATTTTACCATTACACTTTACTAAAATTGCAAAAAAATAGTCTACTCTAAAAGAAGAGTAAACTATTCAATCAATTATACCTTGGCATAATTACGTCTGGAACAACCCCCTCGCTCCAAAAATTTCAGAGCGAAACTCTATCACTTACTAAGATAAATTCCTGTAACTTTTTTATTGCTTTCCTTTGTATTCTTGATACATGCATTTGAGAAATCCCTAATCGTTCCCCAACTTCATTTTGAGTGAGTTGTTCTAAATATGTAAGCTGAATTATTTCTCTTTCTCTCTCATCTAAAATACTCATAGCGTCAGAAACAATCATTCTTTTATTAGTCATTTCAAAGCCGTCATCTTCTTTACCCATAATATCAAATAGTGTTACTGTGCTGCCGTCAGAATCTGACTCTACTGAATGATCCATAGAAAGAGCATGATAACTACGGCTCATCTCCATAGCCTCTAAAACCTCTTCTTCTTCCACTTCTAATTGATCTGCGATTTCCTTAATAGATGGAGAACGCTGCAACTCAATTGTCAATGCTTCCACTGTTGTTTTAATGCGCGGTCCTAATTCTTTTATTCGCCTTGGTACATGAACATCCCAAGTTTTATCACGTAAAAAGCGCTTAATTTCCCCAACAATCGTTGGTACAGCAAATGCTTCAAAGCTCCGACCAACATTAGGATTAAAACGTCTAATTGCACCTAGCAACCCCAGCATACCTACTTGAACAATATCATCATAATGAGATCTACCATTCGAATATTTACGTGCAATGGACTCAACTAAATATCGATAATGCATCACTAAATTTGTTTGTGCTTCATCATCCTCTGTTGATTGGTACAACGCAATCCATCTTAATATATCTTCCTTGGACGAAGTTTTATGTGGTGATTCTTTCGACATTTTTTTCCACCTGCTCTCTAGCAACATACTTTGTCATGAAAACAGTAACGCCACCATCGTTATTTATCATCACCTCATCCATCAAAGTTTCCATTAAATAAAGCCCTAAACCACCTTCTCTTAAACCCGCAATACCCTCTTCAGGATGGTACGGTCCAACTTTCGACTTTATTTCCTCAAAATTGAAACTATTGCCGTAATCTGCAATCATCATTTCTATTTTATTTTCATACAAAGCGCAACCAATGACGATTTCTCCTTCTTCTTCGTCCTTATATGCATGATGTACAACATTCGTTACCGCTTCACTTGCGGCAATTTTTAAGTCCTCAATATCATCATAATTAAACCCAACCCGACTAGCTAAGCCAGAAACCGTCAATCGAATCACACTGACAAATTGCGGTTTTGCAGGAACCCTTATCTCAATATAATCAAATTCCTTCATTTTCGTAATTCCACCTTTTTATCAGTCTCAATATCCATTAAATCGCTTAAACCAGTAATTTCAAACAACCTTTGTAATCTATTCGACAAACCTACAAGTTTAACTTTCCCGTTTTCACGTAACGTTCTTTTATAAAAGGCTACAAAAATACCTAACCCTGTACTATCCATATAATTAACTTTCGATAAATTAAGCACTATTTCTAATCCTTCAATAATTTTCACTGCCTCTAACTCCTCCCTAAGACGTGAAGCAGTATAAGTATCTATTTCGCCCTCAATAAATCCGTATAATTTATTATCTAATTCTTTAAAGTGTATCGCCATATCCATATAGCACACCTCCACCATATTTGTTTGACTGCTTTTCTATTCCCGTAATTACAAAGGTTAAAACCCTATTTTTTTATAATCGCAACTGTAAAATCGTCTGATAGTTTAAAATCCTGCATTTCTTCAATTTGCTTATACAGGAGATTACATAATTGTTGAGCTGATAAGTATTTATTTTCCAATATTAGTGATGTAATGACCTCTCGTGAATTCATTTCATCATGCGTTCTGAATTCCGTAACACCATCCGTCATCATTATTACGATATCATTTTCTTCCAAAACAATTTCGTTGTACGAATATTTCGTTTCTGGCAACACCCCCAGTAATAATCCTGTCGATTCCAAAGGAAAAAATTCATTATGTTTAGCGCAATAATGGAGGGCCGGCTCGTGACCTGCAGAAGCATAAGAAAAAATACTCTTTCGCATATCCAAGCAACCGTAAAACATAGAAACAAACATACTGTCGTCTACACTCTTTTCAATTACTCGATTGATGACCTCTAATACATACGAAGGTTCTTTATATGCATATTCTAACGTTTCAAGACCGTATTTCACCATAGTCATACATAATGCAGCGGGAACACCTTTACCTACCACATCTGTCACAGCTACACTCAAATAATCCTCTCGATTATATAAAAAATGTACATAATCTCCATTCATCTTCCGGTTTGGGATAGATATCATTCCTATATCAATACTTGAAAGTTGTGGTACGTCTGTTTTAAGTAATGTTTTCTGAATGTTTGTAGCGATTTTCATTTCCATCTCATACTCTGCTTGTTTTTGTAATAAACTTTGGTGCTCCCTATGAGCCATTCCATAATGCACCATAACTTCGATAAGAAAATCATATGCGAGCTGTTCTTCACTCATTCTACATGGAAATAGTTTCTCAACTGCGTTTTTATGGACACTTACAACATCCTCTGGAGATATATTCTTTTGGATTAACTGGCGAATGAAATTTTGAGCAATATACAAATTCTTTTCAGTTTGATCGGTCATATAATCTGACAAAATCTTTTTATATTGTGATTCTAATTGTTCCAAAAATTCCACATCCTAACGCAGCCATTTTTCAGCTCTTATCGTTGTTCCTTCTCCTACAATCGATTGAATAACCATATTGTCCATCAATCGATTAACGCCTGGTAAACCTGCACCGAGCCCTCCTGAAGTGGAATAGCCATCCTCCATCACTTTCCGAACATCCTCTATTCCTGGACCCTGATCAGTTGCAATAACAATTATCTTCTTCTCAGTGTCTGTCTCAACTTTTTCAATTTCAATGACACCTATCCTTGCATATAAATATATATTTCGGGCTAGTTCACTTATAGCTGTGGTGATTCGTGCCTGATCAACAGTGTCAAATCCAAGCGCCTTTGCTTCGTCACGCCCCAGTTGTCTTGCTGCTACTATATCCCACTCAGTAATAATTTCAACCGAAGACTTAATTGTCACTGTCGCCCCCCCAATTCCTTTCGGAGTTATACTCTTACACTTTAATTCAGATCATCTTATCAACTTTTACCTTGGCGTAATTGAACTGTCGCTACGTTAACACTACGCTTTCGCACAGACAATCTTGTTGCTGAACGATGATAAAATTCTATTTTTATTTTCTTAAACCTCTCGATATTTTTTCAAAAATCTATTCAAAATATAGATCTTGAGTATATCTTAAATCTATTAATACCATTTTTGAATAACGATTTCAATTTATGGTAATAAAGTATTTGAGAGTACAATATCAATTTCCCCTTGACGGAATTGTAGCTGTCGCCACAGAAAACTTTTGTTGCTGTCGCTTCGCTTTCGCACAGAAAATATTGTTGAATAAAGATAAAAAAGCATCGAGATGAAAATTCATCTCGATGCCACTATACACATATGTATATCAAAATTTAACAAGCCCTAAACTAATCATCAATGCACCATCAACTTTCTCCATCAACGCATTGTCAAGTTGCGTAATACGATCTGTCAATCTTGACTTATCAATCGTCCGCACTTGCTCGAGCAGAATAACCGAATCACGTTCAAAACCATACTTTTCAGCATTAATTTCAACGTGCGTCGGTAATTTTGCTTTTTGAATCTGTGCAGTGATAGCTGCGATGATGACAGTCGGACTAAATCGATTGCCAATATCATTTTGAATAATTAGCACCGGCCTAGTGCCCCCTTGCTCGGACCCAACTACCGGCGATAAATCTGCAAAAAAAACGTCACCACGTTTTACATTCAAAGTGTCATCCCCCGCTAACGAGACGCTCCACCGTATGTTGTGCTTCATATTCTGCGTGCAAGCATTCACTTGCAATACTCAGGTTTATATGAGACATTTCAACATATCCTTTCATCATAGCTTCCCGTATTTGATTTGGTTGCTCCTGCATTAAAACTTTGCGCGACAAAATACGCGCAAAAGATTCACTCTCAATTACTTCCTTTGTTTGTAGAAACAGTCTATCCTGAACAGCAATTGTAGCTTCTCTTAACTTTTTCTCGTACACAGCAAGCACCTCCAACGGAACCATCCACTTTTCATTACTACCCATTCTACCATTGAAAGATATTGTTGAAAAGACACGAAATGACAAAATATCTGACAATTTAAAGTCCAAGTTGTAAAAATATGTAGGTTGTCGAAGGTATTTGCCGAATATTCACCTTGCAATTCGTTACAAAATATGAATGAATCAGCTTCTTAGTAAATCTTCTATAGTTGTTATTTACCAAGTTGTTTAGTGTTTAGATATAGTATTCATTTATCCAAATTTAAATGTCAAAACTATTTAAGACCGCCTATAACAAAATCCTTAAGTAACTTTTTAGGTTAAGTCCAGATTAAATGTATAATCTAGGAACTCTCGCTGTAATAATGCATGGTACTTCATAATTAATGGTTTCAAGCTTTGCTGCCCATTCATTCATTGAAATAGCATCATGTCCTTGAGGACCAATGAGTGTTACCTTCTCACCTATAGCATATGCTTTAGGCAAGGCAACCATACATTGGTCCATACAAATTCGTCCAACAATCGGCATTCTTTGTCCATCAATTAGTACTTCTTGTCCACCTAATTTACGAATCACCCCATCAGCATAGCCTACTGGTATTGTTCCTATCCACATATCCGAAGGAGCCTCAAAAGTAGCTCCATAGCCTACTGAATCCCCTGCTTGTAACTGTTTCACATGAACAAGCTCACTCTCAAGCGAAAACGCTGGCTGTAACGGAAATGGTAAAATACTTTCTACATAAGAAGATGGTGATAATCCATACATCGATATACCATATCTAACAGCATCAAATTGTAAATGTGCATCTTTTACTAAAGATGTAGCCGTGTTTGATGCATGAACAAGTCTAGGTTTTTCGGGCAATGCAGTTACACATTTCTCAAAAAATTGTACTTGTCTATCAAAGTATGAAGTATCCTCTTCATCCGCAGTCGCAAAATGTGTAAATATCCCATCAAGCTCCACATTCACTGTATTTTGTATTGTTTGATATAGATCCAATAATTCTTGTTCTGAACGAACGCCAATTCTGCCCATTCCACTATCTACTTTAATATGTAGTCGTAAAGGACTTGCTTCATTAGCTATGAACGGAGCCGCTTGCTGTACCCATTCACTTGCAAATGCCGTAAGAATAATGCGCTGTTGGGCAGCATATAGTGCAAATGAAACTGGAGAGGCACCTAATATTAGTATGTCTGGCTCTTCAAAATGTGCTCGAATATGTAATGCTTCATCTGGCGTTGCCACTGCAAGCATTGTTGCACCTGCCTCAAGTGCTGCTTTTGCAACGGCTACATCTCCGTGACCGTATGCATTTGCCTTTACGACAGCTATAATTTGAACATTAGGTCGAAGTAGCATTTTCAAATTTTTTACGTTTTGTTGAATTGCTTGTAAGTCTACTACTGCTTTAGTTGGTCTAAAATATTGCTGTGTCTCCATTAGAATACCCTCTTTATTTTTTATTAAAACATTATGTATTGAATAAATTGCCTTTTTTATACTATTTTTATATAATTCGTTCTATTTTAGACTAATCTTCTACATAACTTTTATCATATATGACTTAACAACTTCTAAACAGTGTTAATTTTCTTCAAAACTGTACTTATTTACTTAACGAGCTACAGCTTTCCATATAGAAAGCTGTAGCTAGAAAAATTATTTCATACTACCTATCGTCATAGAAGTGGCTACTTGCACCATTTCTTCACGAGTCAATTTACTAGAGGCTACAAAGAATTCAACGCCGTCCTTTTCCCAGCTAATAGAGGTATCGGTAATAGCACCAATCGTAAAGCCTAAATCTACCGGATCACCAGGAGACGATACTGGCAACATAGCAGCCTCTTTCGAAACTGGCTGTTGCATGACAGTAAATGGCTTGTCACCGTCGAATGTTAAGATGACACGGTCCATTCCACCCTCTCGCATAACTTTCTCTTCCACCATCTTCGTATTTTCTAAATTTACAACAGGGTAGTGTGTTTGGAACTCTTTATTTTCGGCTTCTGCACTTACTGCCTTTTTCTCTTCATTTCCATTCGGGTTATTGTTGCTCTCCTTACTGTCTTTGTTGTCTTTGTTATCTTTTTTATCTTTTTCTGATGGTGTAGCTTGTTCACCTTTTGTTTCATCTGATTCTGTAAATTGCTCAACCGCATACTCTTTAGCAGCGTGTTGAACACCTAATTTAATATTTTTAAATGTGATACGAATTTGTTCTTCTTTTACATCATTCATAATTACTACGGAAGTAGGAAGCATTGTTTTCTTATCAACTGTTATAACCTGATGAGGCATACTATTTTTATAGCTATTTCTAGTAGCCGCTTCAAATATATATGCTTTGTCCTCTTCTTTCATGACTAAATTTTTATCTTGAGCTAAATCTTCTGCTAGTGCACCTATTAAATAAGCTTGACTATTTTTCTTGGGCCAATCACTTTGGAATTTATACATTTTGTTTAATGTAGGTGTCACAACAAAAACTCCATCTGCATTTCGCACTATCATTTGTGAAACATCTTTCCCACTTTCTACTACTTCTACTCGATAAAAATCAGGTTTCGTATGCCAAACTGTTACATCATATTTTTTGGGATCTCCACCAGATTTAATCTCCATCGTAGCATTCAACTCATAACCATTTGCTTCTGCCCATTTCCCATTAACTTTCTTCAACACTTTTTCCTGTGAGTCTGTACCACATGCCGATAAAAGTAATATCGTACAAAATAAGACGAGCCATTTAACTATTCGGTTGCCCACGCTTTCACCCTTTCCTTCTTTCAAATCCACTACGACAATATATGAACCGTATTTGTCAGTTATGTCATTTGAACAAGGGCAATATATTTATCTTCACTCAGAAATTTATTTTTCTTTTAACTTCTTTCAACGGATATTTGGACAACCGCTGAAATAGAGGAACTCAGTCTAAGAACGCCACGTCCTGTAGCAACGACTGAGTGACCAACTTCGTGTTGGCCTAAAGCCTCCGGCGGACGTCACGGAATCGGCAAGGAGTTCTTTGTGCAAGCAAAGCCGATTCCAGACCCAATTATGCCAAGGCATAATTGATTAGCTTATCACCATAACGTAGGGTTGATTTCCGCTCCGGCTGGGGGCGTCAGTCTTCACTCCAATTAACTTTATCTAAATGGTATACGTTTTAAAAATGTCATCCACAACTTTTGGTGATGAGCTTTTTTAATATTTTTATGGCGCAAGCTTTGTTTATCATTATTTATTGTAATAATATTACTTGTGCCGCAGCGTATTGCTTAGAATGTGTTATACTTACAAATCCATTTGCAAGCTGTCCTTTGAAATATAAAACCGGATTTCCAGCTTCCCCTCTTAAAACTTCAATATCATGAAGCTTACATTCTTCACCAATACCAGTTCCCAATGCTTTTGAAAATGCTTCTTTTGCAGCGAATCGTCCAGCTAAAAATTCTATTTTACGAGTTTCTGAATGTGCATCAAACAAAACTCTTTCCTTTTCAGTTAAAATGCGATCTTTAAATTTATTTGTTCTTCTTATTGCTTTAGCAATACGGTCAATTTCTACAATGTCAAGACCAATTCCTTTAATCATTTGAACTTCTCCTTTTCCTATTTCTAAAAAGCCATGTATAATAATTGTAAATTGAGGTGGAGTTATGTTTAGTAGAACAGAAAATTTTAAGCAATATACAAAGTATTATCCGATTGTTTCAACATTAATAGCGGTTAATTTAATTGTTTATGTACTAACTATTTTACCTGGAGTAGGAGAAAATGTATTGAATTACGGATTTCAATCGAACTTCCTTATACGATCTGGTGAATGGTGGCGTGTTTTTACTGCAATGTTTTTACATGCTGGCTTTTCGCACGTTTTCTTTAATATGTTTTCATTGTATTTATTCGGACCAGAGCTTGAAAGAATTGCTGGCAAGGTACGTTTTACTACAATTTATTTAATGTCTGGTATTGTAGGTAACATGGCAACCTATTTACTTTATGATAGTAGCTATCAAAGTCTTGGTGCAAGCGGAGCTGTTTTCGGAATATTCGGTGCTTTCGGAGCGCTTGTCTACTATACACGTCGTACAATGCCGATGCTTCGTAAACTTATTTTGCCCATCATTGTGATCAGTGTTATCATGACTTTCCTACAGCCAAATGTGAATGTCTATGCTCACTTAGGCGGCTTAGTAACAGGTTTCCTTCTTGGACTCGTTTACTTACATCCAAAAAGAATTTTAAGCTGGCGTAAACAAAAGATGGCGGGTAAGTAATAAGTACAAGAGGAGCAATCCTCCGTGATAAGCTATCATCACGGATTGCTCCTCTTATTTTTATACTAGAGTGATATACAATTCGTCAATTTCAAAGTGCGACCGTATCCTCTTTCGCTGCCTTTATTTTTTTCCATTCAACTGCTGTTAAGCCATAGACAACTTGGTCTACATGATGATCATAAAGCCACTCAGCATCTCTTAAACGTCCCTCTTCATGAAACCCTAACACTTTTGGAATTGTACGACTTCGAATATTCCCTACCGCTACTCGCACTTCAATGCGATTTAATTTTAAATAGCTAAAGGCATAATCAATAAATGCTTTCATAGAATTTGTGACTAAGCCCTTACCAACAAATTCGTCCCCCAACCAATATCCAATACTTGTCCATTTATGTTGCCAATTCACTTGATGATAGCCAATCACTCCAGCAAGCTTCCCCTCATAATAGATCCCCGCTTGTAGGCCATTATTATCTGCGTATTGTTGCATCGCACCTCTTACAAATCGCTCTGTATCCTCTACTGTTTTCACATCATCTACAAAAGGTAACCATTCACGCAACGTATCTCTCGAACGATCCGTCAACGCGAATAATTCATCTACGTCACTTAAATCCAATAATTTTAAATACGTGTTCTTATTAATATCATACTTAAACAAAATTACCACCCCTTTTGTTTGATTTATTCTATTATAAACAGTATATTTGCATATTTATAGATAAAAAAGGCTAATCCTCCTATTAATTGTAAAGATTAGCCAAACTCTTGCTTTCAATGTTCATACCAAGATAATATTGTTTCAGCATCTTGCTGCTCTAAGTTTCGTACATTCCCTGCCATACCGGTCATACCTGACATGACCGTTGCTTTTACAGACATAACCTTCTTTCTTTTTTGAAAATAGGTTTGAGTAGTCCCAATAGATTGTATGCGTTTTTTCTCCATAAAGAATGTAGTACGACTGAACACACGATATTGCATAGTTAGTTGCTTTCCATCGATCATATAACCAGCTGATTTATGTTGCCAAACACCCATTACTATTGTTAATGGAATTAATAATAACGAAAGCAACCCATACGGATATAAGAAGTAACTACATGCACCAATTATAGGTATGAGCCAAACAAAATCAATTCGGTAAAAAAATGGACGAGCTCGTTCTGGTGAATAAATAAATTCTGGACGCCAATTTATATCTGGAAAAAGTTGCTCTAGCGTTCCCAAACAATCCTGCTTCTGAATAAGTGGGAACAGAGTAATTTTCTTATCATTTCCTTCTCCACCATTTCCTCCAGCACTCTCAACGACAACTGTGGCGAAGCCAAATAATTGGCGCACTGGATTCTCTACAATACGAATCGCCTGAATTCTATTTAACGGTAAAGTAATTCGTTTTTTCTCAATTAGCCCTTTTGTAATAATAAGCTTTTCATCTTCAATTCGGACTGTATATTGGTAATAATTGAACAGTGTAATAACAAATGACACAAACCATGCCAGAATTAGGCTGAATATCACTGTTAGTACAACTAAAAATGCACCAATTTTCGCAAAGTCAGCTAGCTCGTTAAAAATTTCCTCATATGGGATTATTTCTGAAATCTGAGGGATAAATGCTGCTACCCCGGACAGAACAAACCCAATTCCACCTGAAGTTATGGCCAATATAAGCAAATCACGTATCGACATATGATAAATAGTTGGAACTGGTACTTCCTCTATTAGCGACTGTTCATCATTCATCTGTTCATTTATTTGGTTCTTTGCACGACGCATTTCTAGCTCTATGACATCTGCCTCTACCTTACGTATAGCCGTTAACTCTACCTCAGGCTTTCTATCCTTACTCCCCGCAGTTTCAACCTGAACTTTTACTAAGCCAAATAATCGATGAAAAATACCCTCATTATAATTTAAGCTCTGAATACGTTCAAATGGGATATAACGTTTCTTTTTAACGAATAAACCATACTTTACACGCAATTCTCCATCTTCAAACCAATATACAAAGGTACGCCACTTAACAATGCCACTAACAAGCGCAAGTAAGGCCCCTACTCCCCATATACCGAATAAGAAAATCGTCCGCCAAAAATTATCACTATGGAAATTAAAGGAGAAGTGAAAACCATTAGTTATGATAATAACAACTAACGGAAAAATCATACTTTTTAATGCTTTTGCACTCGCGATAACAGCCGATATCGGGTGTAAACGATTAATTTCCTTAGACATCATCTTCCGCCACCCTTGCTAATTCCGAAATACGTGCACGAAGCCTATCAGCCTCGTCCATTACAAGTGCAGGAATTGTATGTACAGTTGCTGCTGTAGATATTGAAATATTACCTAAACCATATTTTTTTAATATCGGTCCTTGCGTCGTATCAACATGCTGTACACGCACCATTGGAATAAGTGTACGTTTAACAACGAATAAACCATGTTGCACCTCGATTTCATTGTCACGCACCTCATAGCGCCAGCGTTCCCATCTTATCTTTGGAAATAAATAAGTGGATAGGACAGCACTAAGTATGACTACAGCAACGGCAATGAAATAAATATATGATGGCCATTCATAATAATATGTGCCGTAGCATGCAAACGCCGCTACAATCAAAAGTAATAATGTTTGCAATACACCATATAAACGCCACACTGTTAACCCTTTCTTAGAAATCATATGCATTGGTTCTGTTCTCAAAGTCGTTCCCTCTCTTTCTTTAACTACGTATACGTAATCAGTAATCATTTTGTTTCAAAATTATATCAATTTTCGCCTTGGCGTAATTGCCGCTGACGCTTCGCTTTCGCTACAGAAAACATTTGCCGCTGACGCTTCGCTTTCGCGCAGAAAACATTTGTAGCTGTCGCTTCGCTTTCGCACAGATGAATTGCCACTGGACGTGGTGTTCTTAGACCGATTTCCTCTATTTCAGCGGGTGCTTGGACACCTGCTGAAAAAAGTTAAAAAAAACCTTACAGCCATTTTGACTGTAAGGTTTAATCATTTCCATGAAGATAAAATTAGTCTTCGTGACGACGTGGTGCGCGTGAACGACCTTGTCCACCTTCACGGCGTCCGCCTTCTCGACGAGTTCCACCGCTTCCTCCACGACGATCTCCGCCGCTTCCTCCACGACGATCTCCGCCACTTCCTCCACGACGATCTCCGCCACGTCCGCCTTCTCGACGTCCGTTAAAGCTACGGTTACCGCCACGTCCACGATCTCCACCGCCACGGTTGTTAGAACGCTCACGACGCATTGGTAATGGTCGTTCTTCAGTAATTGTTACTGGCGAGTCATCTGGCTCTTTTGTTAATGAACGAAGTGCAGCAGCTACAACATCGATTGCATCATGGTTTTCAAGTAATTCTGTCGCAAGTGTACGATAATCACCTAAGTTGTTGTTCGCAATAAGACCTTCTAGTGTTTCCAAAGCTAGGCGTTGTTGACCAACTAAAGCTTCGTCAGTTGTTGGTGGACGAAGTGGTGTCATACGTTTTTTCGTTGTCTCTTCTACAATACGTAGGTAACCCATTTCGCGTGGTGTTACAAATGTTACTGCAAGACCTGATTTACCTGCACGACCTGTACGACCAATACGGTGAACATAAGACTCCGGATCTTGAGGAATATCGAAGTTATAAACATGTGTTACACCAGAAATATCAAGACCACGAGCAGCTACATCTGTTGCCACAAGAATATCAATTTTATTTTCTTTAAATTGACGTAACACAGAAATACGTTTTGCTTGGCTTAAGTCACCATGGATTCCTTCAGCAAGATAACCACGGATTGATAATGCTTGTGCAAGCTCATCCACGCGACGTTTTGTACGTCCAAAGATGATCGCAAGTTCTGGTTGGTGAACGTTTAATAAACGAGATAAAATGTCGAATTTTTCACGCTCAGCAGACTTCACAAAATATTGATCGATGTTATCAACTGTTAGTTCTTTCGCTTTAATTTTTACGATTTCTGGATCACGCATAAATGTTTCAGCAATTTTACGGATTGCTGGTGGCATTGTTGCTGAGAACAATAATGTTTGACGTTCAGAAGGCACATTTTCTAAGATTGAATTAATATCATCGATAAAGCCCATATTTAACATTTCATCAGCTTCATCAAGTACCAATGTTTGAACATCTTCTAGTTTTAAAGTACGACGATTAATATGGTCAATAATACGACCAGGTGTACCTACGATAATTTGAGGTTTATTTTTCAGTGCACGGATTTGACGGCCGATTTCTTGACCACCGTAAACTGATAACAATTTTACACGTTTATCATAACCAATTTTATATAGCTCTTCTGAAACTTGAATCGCTAATTCACGAGTTGGAGCAATTACTAATGCTTGGATATTAGGGTTTTTCGGGTCAATTTTTTCGATAAGTGGAATCCCGAAAGCGGCAGTTTTACCTGTACCTGTTTGCGCTTGACCTAATACATCACGGCCTTCAATTGCAAAACGAATAGTACCTTCTTGGATTGGTGTTGCTTCTTCAAATCCCATACGCTTTACTGAGCGTAATGTAGATTCGCTAATATTTAATTCTGAAAAATTTGTCAAACTTCTCAATCTCCTTTTTCTGCTTTTAAGTTGACAAATGGTTACATTTTCAGATGAAGTTGTCGGCAAATTCGAGCCTGTGTTTTGGAACGTTTCCGTTACTTAAAATTTTTCTCTATATGATGGTCACATAGAGCTCTCTTATATGAAAAGGAAAGCCCGGTCTTTACCGAGCGGTTTGATTCTGTCGTAATTATTCACTTTAGAATAAAACCGTTGTGTTCAAAAAAAAGTACTCTTCAATCAAATATGAAGAGTCTTCGCACAAAATGTATCCATTGCTTACACTAGTCTAACATGGGATTAAAACGTATGCAACGATAACGCATGAGTCGTAATAATCTGACTACTTTACGCACTCATTAAAAACGACAAAACGTAAGAAAACCATTCAGAACAATCTTCATCATAACATATATGATGCTTCCCTTTATCAGAAAAATACAAAGTTTTATCGTTTGAGGTTACTTGATCATATAAAAATTGAGCCGTGTGATATGGTACTATTCCGTCTAATTTCCCTTGTACAATATACACCGGAATTTTAATATCTTTATAATACGGCTCCACCATTCGAACAAGCTTCATGAATTCTATCGTTGACGATAGTGGCACATGATTAAATTTATGCCGGTACCGTAAAAACAATTCATTACTAGACAGATTACGATGATACGCCTCAGTGGCAAGCATTTTAAAATCTTTGACTAGTTGCTTCGGACTCACATACTTGGCAGCTGCGCTTAGTAATACAAGCTTTTTCACTTTATAACGTTTAGCTAAATAGAGCGCTATAATGCCACCCATTGAAAACCCAACTACTATTACTTCGTCTACTTTTTTAGCAAGAGCACGAAAAGCGAGCTCGGCATCCATTAGCCAATGCTTGGCAGTGAAACCACGCATTTGCAATTCCTCCCCATGTCCTGACAAAGTAGGTTCTTCAATCAGCCAATTTATATGCGTACGTAAATAGGTAGTAAAAGGTTCTACTTCATAAGGCCCGCCTGAAAATCCATGTATACATAACACACCTACTGACATTTTTTTCACCTCTAAATTGTAACTCATTTAAATCAAGAATTTAAAGAATCGGTGAAAGAGTATCCCACCGATTCCTTGTTTCATTTTATGACGTGAATGCACGTAAGATTGTTTCTAATTTCATACCGCGAGAGCCTTTTAGTAAAACGATAGCCTCCTCGTTAGCTTGCTGTAGTTTTTCGATAATTGGCGTATAATCATCCTCAACATATAGCAAATGTTCCTCATCAAAACGCTCTTTTAAGACTTCATTTAAATAAGCCATTCTTGGGCCAAATAAACATACATAAGCAATTTCTTCTGCATGAATATCCTTCGATAAATCTTCATGGAAATGTTTTTCATTTGGGCCAAGTTCAAGCATATCACCTAACACAAGCCATTTTTCTGGGCGGATCGTTGTCGATGCTACAAATTGAATAGCCGCCTTCATAGAGGTTGGTGCAGCATTGTATGCATCATTAATAAACAATGCCCCGTTTGATCCATTCACTTGTTGCATGCGCATATCCGTTAGAGCTACTTGTTTTAAGGATGCACGAATTTGGTCATCGTTTAAACCTAACTTTTGAGAAATTAACATAGCGACTAATGTATTTTTCACCTGGTGCTTCCCGAGAACGGAAATAAAGAAATCTCCTTCAATCACACCATGTGTAGAGAAGCCACTACCATCAGAAGTTGCTTCAATATTGTCTGCATACAATAGATTGTCATGCTCTAAGCCAAATGCCACTGCATTTAACTGCTGCTCTTTTGCAACTAGCTCCTGAAGCAGCAGTTCATCTCCATCATAAAATAGCACGCCATCCGGTTGCATTCCTTGAATTATTTCAAACTTTGCTTTAGCGATTCCGGCACGTGAGCCTAAATCTTGCATATGAGCCTCGCCAATGTTTGTAATCACCGTCATATGTGGACGAGCAAGTTTCGTTAAAAATTCTATTTCACCAAAACCACTCATACCCATTTCAAGCACAGCAACGTCCGTATCTTCATCTAGCTGTAAAACCGTAATAGGTAAACCTAGTTCATTATTAAAATTCCCAATGGTCTTTTGTACTTTAAAAAATGGTGTTAGCGTTCCCGCTAAAATATCTTTTGTTGATGTTTTACCGTTTGAACCAGTAATGCCAATAAATTTCGCTTTATGCTCACTACGATAGGCACGAGCCATTTGCTGAAGCGCCACTTCTGGATCATCTACAAAGAGTAATGGTACACCTTGAGGTGGATTCGGTTCATCTTTCTGCCAAAGAGAAGCACCTGCTCCTTTTTCAATAGCCTGCTGAACGAATTTATGACCATTGGCCGTCTCACCACGAAATGGTACAAACAGGTCCCCTTGTTGAATTGTACGTGTATCAATGGAAATTCCTGATACTACCGAGTCACCAAAAGCTGGTACATCCTCATTTAACCATGTAGCTAACTGCTTTAATGTTTTTTTCACAATAATCCCACTCAGTCTTTTTTATAGTGAAGCTGTTGTTTTTCTTCAAAACGCTCAATTGCTAGTGTAATCAGACGATTAATCAGCTCTGGGTAGCTTACATTTGTATGTTGCCATAGAAGAGGATACATGCTAACAGGTGTAAAACCTGGCATTGTATTCACTTCGTTAATATAAATGCTGTTATCGGCTGTCACAAAAAAGTCCGCACGAACTAAACCGCTTCCATCAATAGCTTTGAACGCACGCTTTGCAAGCTCCTGTAAGCTTGATACAGTATCTTTAGGAACCTCTGCTGGAATAATAAGGGCTGTCGAGCCATCTTTATATTTAGAATCATAATCATAAAATTCAGTTACTGGTTTGATTTCACCAGGTACAGAAACTTCCGGGAAGTCATTTCCTAGCACAGCTAGTTCAATTTCACGAGCAACAATACCTTGCTCAATTACAATTTTACGATCATACTGTAAAGCTATTTCGATAGCCTTCACTAATTCATCGCGGTTTGTTGCCCTGTTAATTCCGACACTTGATCCCAAGTTTGCAGGTTTCACAAACATCGGCCAAGCCAACTTTTCTTCACAACGAGCAAGGATAGCCTCCTGTTCATTAGCCCATTCGCTACGAATGAAGTACGTATACGGTACTTGTGGTAAGCCGGCAATTTCAAATAATTGCTTCATGATTACTTTATCCATGCCTGTCGCTGATGCTAACACACCGTTTCCTACATACGGCAAATTTAGAACCTCAAGTAAACCTTGAACAGTTCCATCTTCACCATTAGTACCGTGAAGTAATGGGAAAATTACATCGAATTGTACAGTTTTACCATCTTTATCCATTAAAAAATTTGTAATATTATTTTCTAATATAGTGTTATCATCACCAAATTGTAATTCTTCAATTGTACTTGCAGGTTTTTTTAGACGCTCACCGCGGCGCCATTCTCCTTCAAGGGTAATGAAAATCGGATATACTTCATACTCCTCGAAATTCAAAGCTCCAGTGACTGCACGTGCTGTCGATAATGACACCTCATGCTCCGCTGACTTTCCACCGTATAATAAACCGATTCTTTTTTTCATTTTTGTGCCCTCCGCATACTTCTTGAGTACTATTAGTTTATCATGAAACGTCTTGACAAATGACATCAATTTCGACTTGCCGTAATTGTAGCTGTCGCTGCATAAAACATTTGTAGCTGTCGCTTTGCTTTCGCTACATAAAGCATTTGTAGCTAACTCTTTACTTTCGTTACAAACATTAAAACAATTACTGAATGACGATAAAAATCTCACCGTAATTTTGACGGTGAGATTTAGTGTATATTCATTCTACGTACAAATGAATAGATCAATTATGCCTAGGCATAATTGCGTCAGGAATCAGCTTCGTGCTTAGGCCTGCACGAGGGCCGACACGATGTCGGTCATTTCGGTAATGCCACAGGACGTGGCGTTTTTACCGATGCAGGTCAGTTAGCCGTTATCGCATGGATGCGATGATTTTAGGCTAACATCCTTTATTGAACTCCCTTCTGATTCCGTGACATCCGCCGGAGGCTTTAGGCCAACAGATGTTTTTTGCGCGAAAGCGTAGTGCTAACGTAGCGTCAGCAGCACCGATGTTGGTCACTCAGTCGTTGCCACAGGATGTGGCGTTCTTAGACTGAGTTCCTCTATTTCAGCGGGTGTTTGGATACCCGCTGAAAGAAGTTAAATAATATAAATCAATTCATCGTGCTCATTTTTCAAAATTGTATTTTTTAAATCATCCCACACCTCATCAGGGAAGGAATACTCTGACAGATTGCGAATTTCGAGACCGTAAGCTACTTTAGGCTTTTCAATTCGATACAATGATAACAGTGCCCCATCTTTAGCAAATGAACGATAGGCACGCAAAAATTCCGGTGAAATAGCAGGAATACTCGATTTCGCCTTCCTTCGCCAAAAACCAGTGCTACGTTCCTTTTCACGAATCAAACTGTTCAAAACATTAGCTATGAGTAAATCTGAATCGCTTAAATGGCGAAAATAAATTTTAGTCATTTTCTCTAAATCTGAAGAATAGTAGACAAATCGATTTTGTAATTTATTAAAAAATGGCGAAGTAATCGGTTCCTTTTTATGACTTATGTAAAGTAATTCCCCTTGTTCCATCGGTGTTAGTTGGTCTAGCCTCTTCTCATCCATAAAGTCTATCCAACACAATTCTTTGGATTCGGTAGATTTTTTTACAAACTGAGGTACTTCCTCTTCTGGTATATAATCCAACTGTGTATGCATATTAAAGGAACCATCTTCATAGGAATGTTTCAATAACAGTAAGTGATGAAGTGGTTCAAGTGCAGCCACAAATTGCGAGAATTTAAGCCCGCTAAAAACAACAAATTTATCGACCTCATTCATATGAACATAAATATGAAACATAAAATCTTCAGCTGACTTCAATTTTTTACCCACAACCATCACCCCATTCTTCACTACATTATAAAACTAAACAGGAATTTTTGAAACATTTAATGCTAATAATCGTCATAACAATATTCACAGGCGTAAAAGTGTTTTTTACGTTATAATATGAATGTTAAAGATGCTATTGCATATATGTTTTTTAACTACTCGGAATGAGCACATTTAGAAAGAATATAATTCTATTCATTTCTTACAAATATCTGAGAGGATTCTAAATCAAAAGCAAGTATTGAGCCCCCTTGTTCACACGCTCACTTCGGTTTGATATTTGCCTCTTGAGGATGCACTTTTTAAATATATTTGGTAGTATATTGAATTGGAATTAATTTAAATCAAATTTACTCATTAAGAGATACTATTTTAATATAGGTGGCTTGTATGGAAAATAAACGAAATTTCGCGAATCGTTTTGACTGGACGCTCGCTTTTATACTTTTAACCTTCCTAGTCATAAGTTTGTTAGCCATTGCGTCGGCTCAAACATCAGGTCAGTATGGTGTTAACTATGTTCCTTTACAATTGCGATGGTACGTCATTTGCTCAGTAATTATTGGAATAGTTATGTTTTTTGAACCTGACCAATATAAAAAAATGTCTTGGTATATGTACGGGGCAGGCATCGTATTATTAGTACTACTTATCTTCATGCCAGAAGGAACAGGACAAATCGGTGCAAAAATTAATGGTGCAAAAAGCTGGTATCATACACCTCTTGGAAATATTCAACCTTCTGAGTTTATGAAAACCTTTTACATTTTAGCACTTGCTCGACTTATTAGTAAGCACAACGAAGTCTATTCTTTTAGATCATTAAAAACAGACTTTATATTGTTAGGTAAAATCGGTGTTACACTGTTACTACCTTTAGCTCTTATTATGCAGCAACCTGACCTCGGTTCAGCATTGGTATTCTTTGCCATTACAGCTGCCGTTGTCATTGTAGCAGGTATATCGTGGAAAATTATTTTACCAACTTTTCTAGGTGGCGCTATAGTAGGTGGTTCTCTTGTATGGATGGCACTCTATATGCAGGGTTTTTTAGAGAAAACATTCGGCTTTAAACCATATCAATTTGCTCGAATCTATTCTTGGTTAGATCCATATTCATATTCTTCTAGTGATGGATACCATTTAATTACTTCCCTAAACGCCATTGGTTCAGGTGAAATTTTCGGTAAAGGTTTCCGTAGTCGTGAAGTTTACGTTGCCGAAAATCATACCGATTTTATTTTTACAGTTATCGGAGAAGAATGGGGTTTTATTGGTGCTAGTATCGTTATTTGTATTTTCTTTTTATTAATCTATCATTTAACAAAAACTACACTATTATTGAAAGATCCATACTCAACATATGTATGTGCTGGTATTATTGCAATGATTACATTCCACGTATTTGAAAATATCGGTATGACTATTCAGTTATTACCTATTACCGGTATTCCCCTACCGTTTATCAGTTATGGAGGAAGTTCATTGATGGGGAACGCTCTAGCCCTCGGTCTTGTTTTCAGTATGCGTTTCCACTACCGTACTTACATGTTTACCACTCATGATGATGATGATTAATTATGGACATAAAAAATGGGTAGTCTCAATTACAGAGACTACCCATTCTTATTTGTAAAACGAGTTAAGCTTGAACTTGCGGTGTTTGCGTTGGTGGTGTGAGCACTTTTAAAAGTTCAAGTCGAGACTTTGTTACAGTGGCTTTTACACCCAACTTAGATAAATTCGAAACAATCTTTTTCAAATCTACTTCTTTTTTCATACATTCCACCTCAATCTTTCCTCGAATTTATATAACGTTTTATTTCCAAAAAAGTTTCGTTTTTGCAAGCGTATGATGTCTGACGAGTTAATCTCTTTCTATCATACCATTTAACTTCGCTTTAAAATTTTTCATTTTTGTTACAATGTAAATTTTTCCTTAACATACTATTTACCATCTCATCATCAAAGCGTGAAGTTGATTTCCGTTCCGGCTGGGCGCTTTGTGCTGACGCTCCAGTCTCCACTCCAATCAACTATAACGTGTTAATAAATGTCATTCCTATAAACTTATTTACCATTAAACAGCAAAAGTTAAACATAAAAAATTAAAATACTGACATACCCTCTAGTAGTATACCCCAGAGATAAATTAATACACTATGCGACAATCGATACAAAAAATTAAAAATGGAGTGAGTCCATTTAGTTACTTTAAACTCGTTATTAAATTTTTAGTATCAATATAATTCATTGTTAACAGTCTGCAGTTTTTTATACATTGTTTTAACCTCTTTTCTCTACTGCATTGTCCCCGGGAAGTCTCCAAGCATTAACGTTTTAGCAAATGTCATCCCCTACTTTTAGTAATGAGCCATTAAACATAAATTGTTTTGACTTCCGCTTTCTTGTAATAACAATAACAAGAGAGGTAGAATATACATACTAAAATATCGTATGAAAGCAGGGTACTATATGAAAAAGGCAATTTTATTATTAATGTCTGTTCAATTCCTCGTCTACCTAGGATTTGGAATTATTATACCGGTCTTACCCGAGGTTGTAGTTCAGCAAAATTGGGATGAACTACACGTAGGTGGCCTACTTACAGTGTACTCGCTTGCAAGTTTTTTCACTGCACCATTTTGGGGTATGCTGTCCGATAAGGTAGGTCGTAAGCGACTTATATTAATAGGCCTAGTTGGTTTTAGCTTAAGTTTTGTTATTTTCTCTTTATTTATTGATAATTTAGCAATGTTGTACTTCTCACGTGTTGTGGGTGGTTTATTCTCAGGTGCACTATACACATCTGTGACAGGCTTTGTAGGAGATATGTCGAGTGAGGAGGATCGCAATAAATATATGGGTTTCATGGGTATGTCCATCGGGCTCGGTTTTATTTTTGGTCCTGCAATTGGCGGTATGCTCGGACACTATAGCCTGCAACTACCATTTATCGCTTCTGCAACACTAATTGCACTATTATTTATTTATGCAAGTTTCGTTTTAAAAGAACCTACAAAACGAAAAGATACAAATAAACGTGCCATTGTGCCAAAGGGTGCGGCCAAAATGTTGCAGTACCGTGTGCGATATTTATTTATGTTCTCATTTTTAGTGACTTTTATGCTGGCTGGAGTAGAAGCAACGTTCCAGTTATTCCAAATTGATCGAATTCAAATTACACCGTTACAAATTGGTTATTTGTTTATGTTTAGTGGCTTTGTAGATGCAGCTATTCAAGGCGGTGTTGTTAGACGTATTAAAAATGGAAGCGAGACAAC
Source organism: Lysinibacillus sp. NPDC093216 (assembly GCF_050280325.1). Lineage (NCBI taxonomy): Bacteria > Bacillati > Bacillota > Bacilli > Caryophanales > Bacillaceae > Lysinibacillus > Lysinibacillus sp. NPDC093216. The sequence continues at coordinate 25,354 of NZ_JBNNVB010000003.1, forward strand.
TTGGTTAATAGGTGCACAAATTGTCACAGCTATGGGTATGCTTTTATTCACTTTAACAGCTAACTTATTTATGGCAGGCTTTGCCCTTTGTGTTTTCACAGCAGGAAATGCGCTCGCAAGAACATGCGTCGTATCTCTTTCAACTAAAGAATCTGGTGGTCAATACGGGACTGCTGCAGGTCTTTCCTATTCAATGGATAACCTAGGACGCATTCTAGGTCCACTATTCTTCACTTGGCTATTTACAATGCAATCTAGTTTAGGCTATTATACTTCAGCAGCAATAGCCGTCGTTTCAATAAGTTTAATATTTATTTTTAAAGCATCAAATAAATCTTTACGACTTGAATAATTTGTTGATAAAAAGCCGTAACTTAATAGTAATTCGAAGTTTATAGAACACAACAAGGGATATTGGATCCATCAATTATGCCTCAGCATAATTGCGTCTGGAATCGGCTTTGTGCTTACGCAAAGAACTCCTTTCCGATTTCCGTGACATCCACCGGAGGCTTTGGGCCAACAAATGTATTTTGCGCGAAAGCGTAGTGACAACAAAAGGGTTTTATCTGTGCAAAAGCGAAGCGGCAGCGGCAAGATGTTGGTCACTCAGTCGTTACCACAGGACGTGGCGTTCTTAGACTAAGTTCCTCTATTTCAGCGGATGATTTGGACACCTGTTGAAAAGTGACTTAAAACTGCATTCATTTACCACCTATAGAGGTGGGAGACTTCTGTACCTGACGCTACGCTTTCGGTACAAAAGACATTTGCCGAAAGAATGTAAAGCAGAATATCGGAGGGCCCCGCATGAACAAAACAACAAATCTTTTTCTTCCAAAAGAGCTAGAATCGTTTCGTTTTGAAATTGAAGATACACTACTTTCAGCAATGATTATCACACCATATAAACGATCAACTACGTTAACGGAAAGTAAATTTGCTGGGGAACCTTACTTACCCTATTCCCAAACATATCCGAAAGATATTACAGGTGAGCCTATGCGGCTATTAGCTCAAATTAACTTTGCAGAAATGCCACCACTAAAGGATTTCCCATCTCAGGGTATTTTACAATTTTTTATTTCATCTAATATTTTCGTGAATGTTGATCATTATCACGAGGATATTTTCCAGCAATTTTATAAAATACGTTTTTATCCTACTGTAAATTTTGAAGCGACAGTCCCTAAACAGGAGTTTTTAGTACAAACAGCAGATGACAGGTTCCCTATTCACCAGGAGTTAGCATTACAATTCCAACCTATCCAAGAACCTGTATCTGCTTTAGATTATCGCGCGATACATTGTTTACCAAACTTAATACCTTCATCACAAGATGTTGATTTACGAGAAATTTATCTACAGCACTTCTTAGGGGCTGGAGCTAAAATCGGTGGTTATGCCTATTTTTTAGAGGAAGATATCCGTCACGAATCGCAGCTTCTTAAACGATATGATGTATTGCTACTCCAAATTGACTCTAATGATGAAATTGGTATAATGTGGGCAGATAGTGGCGTTGGGAAGTTTTTCATTAACAGAGAAAAGCTTCTTCAAAGGGATTTTTCTGATATTTTATTTCAATGGGAGCATTATTGATCCTTATTCGACAAATGTAGCGGTCGCTTACAACAATTACGAAAGGCGAAATTGATTTTGGATTACCTCGTTAGTTTCGGAGGTAATCCTTTTCCATGCGTACTAACAAATTTCGTATCTTCTTTCCACATATAAAGTAAGCTATACTAGATATATTGTGAAAAATGTAGAAAAGGCAGGTGTAGGAATGAGTATTTTTACAGACTTTGGATTTCTAGTATCTTTCATTATGTTTATCAATATTTTAGCAGCAATGGTCATAATTTTTTTAGAGCGTAAAGATGCCACTTCTACATGGGCATGGATTCTCGTACTATTTTTCATTCCATTAGGTGGGTTTATTTTATACTTGCTATTCGGACGACAATTACGGAGAAAGCATTTATTCCGTTGGGAAGGACGCAAGGATATTGGTATCGATAACCTCATTAGTTATCAGACAGAAGCGATCCGAAACGACACATTCGAGTTTCGTATAGAAAATGCGGAAAATTATAAAGAAATGATTTATATGCATCTTAAAACAAATAATGCAGTTTTAACGCAGGACAACCACATTGATATTTTTGATGATGGTGCAAATAAATTTGAGCAACTTCTGAAAGATATTGAGGTAGCAAAAGATCATATTCACATTCAATATTATATTTTCCGTCTAGATGACTTAGGTACACGCATTATTGATAAACTTATAAAAAAAGCAAAGCAAGGGGTTAAGGTAAGAATCTTATATGATGAAATGGGCTCACGCAACATTAAAAAGCGCCATTTCAAGGAATTGCTTAATGCAGGCGGTGAAATCGAAGTATTTTTCCCATCTATTTTTCCACTTATAAACCCTCGTTTAAATTTTAGAAATCACCGAAAAATTGTTGTGATTGATGGCCGGATTGGTTATATCGGGGGCTTTAATGTCGGGGATGAGTACCTTGGTCTACAAAAGAAATTTGGCTATTGGCGAGATACACATTTACGTATTGAAGGTAGTGCGGTACATCCATTACAAACACGCTTTTTACTTGATTGGAATCAAGCTTGCGCACAACAGAAAATGGGTTATTCGGACCGTTACTTCCCTGCTATTCCAAAAAAAGGTGATGTAGGCTTACAAATCGTGTCTAGCGGCCCTGACTCTGAATGGGAACAAATTAAAATTGGTTATTTAAAGCTTATTAATATGGCGAAAAAATATATATATATCCAAACGCCATATTTCATACCCGATGTTAGTTTTTTAGAAGCTATTAAAATTGCGACGCTTTCAGGTATAGATGTAAGGATCATGATTCCGAATAAGCCTGATCATATGTTTGTTTATTGGGCTACATACTCATACGTAGGACAATTATTGCGTGCAGGAGCAAAAGTTTATATTTATGAAAAGGGCTTTATTCATGCTAAAGCAATTATTATTGACGATGAAGCATCTACAGTCGGAACTGCAAACCTTGACGTACGAAGTTTCAGTTTAAATTTTGAAGTTAATGCATTTATCTATGACTCAACGATTTCACATCAGCTTGCTGAGCTGTTTGAAAAGGATATTTTTGATTGTACTGAATTAACTTGGGAAATGTACAAAAATCGTTCTACACTGATTAAATTTAAAGAATCAGTTTCACGTTTATTAACACCTATCTTGTAGAATGTAGAAAAGGAAGAGAGCTAGTTCATTAATGATGAACAACTCTCTTCCCTTTTTTATTTCACACCTAAATATTCTTCTAGCGTAATATTTTGTTTTTTAATGTCTTTTGCTATGTCTACACCAACATAACGATAGTGCCATGACTCATACATATAACCTGTGATGTCTTCTTTATTTTGGGGGAATCGTAAAATAAAGCCGTAATCTTGAGCATGCGTAAATAACCATTGTCCAGCTGGTGTTTCACCGAATTCTTCAGTTAACCATAAACTATCTTTGCCGCTTTCCCCTATATCAAAGGCCAAACCTGTTTGATGTTCTGAATAACCCGGTCGAGCACTATAGCGATCAGCAGCAGCTTGCCCATCACGTTTAGCATAGTTATTATATAATGTTGTTTGATATTCAAAAGATCGATAGCCACTAAATGCAACTAAATCAAAACCTTGTTGTTTTGCTGCAGCAAACATTTTGTTTAGAGCTTGACGTGCCTCAGGATTTTCTTCAGGCGCAAAGGTAGATGGTAGCGGATATATTTTATTCGCTAATAAAATCCCCTTAATATATGTCGGCTCGGTTGGTAATGTTTGATTTGGTACATAGCCATTTTCATCTGTCTTCTGCTCTGGCTTCACAGGATTATCTGTTGTTTTTTTCGGCTCTTCTTTTGCAGGTGCATCTTTTTTAGTTGGTTCTGCTGTTTGTTGTTCTTCTTCATCTGATGCATTACTTACCTGTTTATTTTTATAGTTATACACTACGAAAATAGAGACAATAAGCGCCACTGAGATTACAGCACCAAGGATGAGTGGTAAACGTTTCTTTTTCACTATTTTTTACCCCTTTTAAAGTTATCCAGTACTACATAGTAAGGATCCTCTTTCAAAGAATTTAGAAAGAACAGTCCTAGTAAGTACCGATACTATTTTGTACTATATTGGTTCATCACCCAAAGTTATGGATACTTTTGTTAAAACGTCTACTATGTGAATAAGTTGATTGGAGTGGAGACTGGGCGACTCCTTGGGGATTAGCGTCACAAATGAGACCCTGGAGCGAGCACATAGAGGAACTAAGGCTAAAAGCCACTTCCTGTGATAACGCCTTCGTGATCAACATCCTGTGGCCCCAAGCGGCTCATCGGACGCCCCAGGAAGCTTTGCTCTGTGCGAAAGCGAAGTGACAGCAACAAATGTTTTATCTGTGCGAAAGCGAAGTGACAGCAACAAATGTTTTATCTGCGCGAAAGCGAAGCGTCAGCGACAAAGCGCCCAGTCGGAACGGAAATCAACCACACGTTTTGGTGATGATCCACTATATTGGTATAGTCTCATTTTAGCACTGTTCACAATTTAGGGTGTAGATTTTCACCAATGATTTTAAAATTAATCTGTTAGTCTGTGAGAATAATAATAAGCACTACTATAGAAGCAATTGAGAAAAAGATTGCCATGTACTTCATCCATTTTGCCTCTTTTACATAACCTTGTTCTTTAAAACTTTTTGCCCTAAAACCATTCGATACGGCAAACATAATAGTCATTGCCAATACTGCAAAATTAAAATTACCCATGATAATAAATACGATAGCCGCAATACTAAAAATCGCGACGAGAATAGATGATAGCAACTTTATGTTCATCTTGCTGTCCTCCTAAAAAAATCGAGGCTACATAGGCGCCTCGACAAAAATTATTTTATTAGTTTACTTTTTCCGGATGCTCCGAATAAAATTTTCGACCGATATATGTTTGAATAATCAACAACGCACCGCTGACTGACCAGTAAAGTGGTAGGGCTGCCATAGATGTCATCGAGATAAAGACAATCATAATTGGTGAAATATAAATAAACATTTTCATTTGTGCTTTTTGTTGCTCTGGTACTGTCCATAATGATACACGTGCTTGAACTAAATATACAAGACCCGCGACAATTGTCATAGCGATATCAGGTGAACCTAAGCTAAACCATAAAAATTCGTGTGCTTTCACGTCTGTAGAATATAAAATGGAGAAATAAAGACCCATGATAATTGGCATTTGAATTAACATTGGTAAACAGCCCATGTTAAGTGGATTGATACCATGTTTTTGATATAATGCCATCATTTCTTGTTGATACTTCGTTTGCTCTTCTTTTGTCTTTGCTTCCTTCATCTTTTTCTGAACAGCTTCCATTTCAGGCTTAAACGCATCCATTTTCATTTTCATCTTTTGCTGCGAACGGTAATTTTTTAACATAATCGGCATTAAGACTAAACGAATAAGAACTGTAATAGCAATGATTGCTAAACCATAGCTACCTGAAAACATAGTGTTACCGAAAAATTCTAATAAAAATTCCATTGGTTTTACAAAGATACTATAGAAAAAACCTTCTTTGTTTTGCACAGCTTGACAGCCACTAAGAACAAAAACGGCGAGTCCAAGCATTGAAAATAGCTTCAAATTTTTCATTTTTCCACCTACTATTATTTATCAACTAAAATGAAGTATACATTATCTGGCCTATCTTTATCAAATAGCAAGTGCTACTAATTCCATAACATAAAAAAGATGCGAGCTTTAGCATCGCTAATGTGTCCGCATCTATTTATTAATCTTATTTATAACCCTTTGTGAATAATACTAGATATACTTCTAGCTTTAGACGTTTTGAAACTCTGATTCCGCCATCTCAAAACGATAAAACTCGTGATGTAGTTCATCTCGGAAATGTTTGGGCGTTACCCCAGTATATTTTTTAAAGATGCGGGTAAAATAACTTTGGTTACAGAAATGGAATTGATCTGAAATAGAAGTAATACTTTTATTAGTGTGTCTAAGATAGTACTGTGACTCTTCTACTCGACGAACATTTAGATATTCAACTAGTGTAATACCAACATGTTCTCTAAAAATACGCGATAAGTGACTAGTACTAATATGGAAGTTATTTGCGATGCTTTCCACTGTTAAGTCATTTTCCAATTCATCATTTATATACATAATTACTTTATTAACTGTCTGGTGACGGAAAGTCGGTTGCTTGCGATCTGCAATAAAATAGACAAAGAAATCGATTAAATCATCAGCAAATTGTAAAAATTCTGCGTCTTTCATTTGATTTTCGATCATATCATTACAAGCAATGTTAAAAGCAAATGCTTTCTTCGAAGGAACTTGATTGTCTAGCAATTTACGAGCAACAATTGACGACAAAACAGAAAAATAACTTCGAACAATTTTAATGACTTGTTTGCCAAAACGTATTGAAAGAATATCAATTAATTCATGCAAAGATTTTTTAGCCTTTGCCGATTCTAAATGGTAAATTTCAAATATTAATTTCGACTCAATATTAAAAAATTCTTCTATACCGATGTATTGATTAATACTATCGATTTCTTGAAAGTATCTTTTGGATATCGTTTCTGATATAGAATGTTGATGTAGTTGCATAATCTTCCCCATCTTTCTTCAGATTGCACGAGTTGCTTTTACATTTTTTGACACATATCTATTTCATATAAGAAAATAGTATTTCCTTAATAATTGTATGAATTGAGTCATATTTCACAATTATATAATTGAATATAACTTAAAAATAACCCAACTAAACCACTAGTTACAAAAAAAAATAGACTATACAGTGAATTTTACCATATTCTGCGATTTCCTTTCAACCACATTTTGTCTCTTGCACTAGTTCTAATTTATCATATATACATAGTAGAAACCTCGTAAACTTATTTACCTACATTTAGATTTTACCATATACATACCAAAATGAATTAGTAATTATTTAAAATTTGTTACAAATTATGTAATGGATTTTACAACTTTATATTTCATCAATCGACATTTCTCTTTTTTATTCCGAAATCTTCTCTATATAATTTATACGAATATGTAGTAAAATAGATGATAATACTATTTTTAAAAGTTTAGACGAGGTGTTAAAATTGGAACCAAAACAAATAGAAGAAATTATGGAGATTATTAAGGAATTCTTCCCTGAGAATACTTCCATTGCAATTTCCGATACAAACGAGTACTTGTACTACCAACCGAGCAAAAAAGTTGATTTAAAAATCAAACCTGGCGACCCAATTAAAGAAGGTTCTGCAGCTCATAAAGCGTTAAACTACGGACAAAAGATTAGCTCTTACATTGAGCCTGATGTATTTGGAGTAGCATATTACGGCATGAGTATTCCTTTAATGGAGGAAGGTGAAACTAAGGGTGCTATCACTGCGATCTTCCCACAAAAGCCGTCAGCATTTTTAACGAACTACATTACAATCAAAATTGACGATTGTTGGTACCCAATCAAGCATGACCAGGTTATTTATCTTGAAACACAGCTCCGAAAAACATTTGTTAAAACAATGAGTCGTGAAGGATATCACCGCTTAAACCTAAGTGATCTTGAGCTATTTTTAGCCCCTGACTCATTTATACGTTGTCACCGCTCTTATATCGTTAACATTGACTACATTGATGAAATTCAACCAGATTCACATTCAACGTTTTTATTAATCATGAAAGACGGTACCCGTATTCCTGTTAGCCAACGCTATGCAAGTTACTTCCGTCGTTCTTTAGGTTTCTAATTTTGTAAAGTACAGCGAGCAATTTTAATTGTTCGCTGTACTTTTTTCTTACTGCACATCACCAACAGTTTAGGATGACACGTTAAAGCTCATCAGACGCACCCAGGAAGCTCTGCTCTGCGCGAAAGCGAAGCGTCAGCGGCAAATGTTTTCTGTAGCGAAAGCAAAGCGGCAGCTACAATTGTTTTATCTGTGCGAAAGCGAAGCGTCAGCAACAAAGCGCACAGTTGGAACGAAAATCACCCCCCAGTATGTTATTTAATCTTTTATTTTTAGAAAATTTCCTTTGTAGCTCTACATTAAAACGTTTTCTCTGTCGAAAATTCGTTTTTATGCTCATTTTTCCTCTTTTTACTCAATTTAATGCTATTTCTAAAGTTTTTGTGACAATTTGGTGATAGTATTATTCAAATGGTTGGAGTCATACTACAACTGAATAAACAGAAAATTCTTACACGTTTTTTCTAGTTTTGTAATCGGTTTCCATCAAACTTTTTAGGGGAGGATTTTTTAATGGATGCAAATGTTCAAAAACGCCTAGGCTTAAAAGAACTTGAAAGTAAAATTGTTACTGCTGATGAAGCTGCAGCACTGATTTCTAACGGTGATGTAGTTGGTATGAGTGGATTCACTCGTGCGGGGGACGCAAAAGTTGTTCCTATGGCATTAGTAGAGCGCGCTAAAAACGAAAAATTCAAAATTGATGTATATACAGGGGCTTCTTTAGGACCTGAAGTTGATAATTACTTAGCTGATGCTGGCGTTATTCGCAAACGTGGACCGTTCCAAGGAGATGCTAAGATTCGTAATTTAATTAACTCTGGTGATGTCCTATATGTAGACGCACATCTTTCACATAACGCTGAATTAGTTCGTCAAGGAATTATTGGACCAATTAAATATTTAATCCTTGAAGCTGTTGCTATTACAGAAGATGGATTTATTATCCCAACAAACTCTGTTGGTAACTCACCAATCTTCGCTGAATATGCTGAAAATATTATTGTCGAATTAAATATTTCTCATCCAGAAGCTTTAATTGGTATCCACGATATCTATGTACCAGGTGAGCAAGGTCAACGTGAAGCAATCCCAATGACTGATGCTATGCAACGCATTGGTGACATCGGTATTAAAGTAGATCCAGCTAAAATTAAAGCGATTGTTATTTCTGAAGAGCCAGATGCTCCTTCATTAATCGTTCCGCCAGATGAAGAAACACAAACAATGGCGAACATTTTATTAGATTTCTTCAGCGATGAAATTAAAGCTGGTCGCTTAACAAAACAATTAATGCCATTACAATCTGGTGTAGGTTCTGTTGCAAACGCTGTACTTGACGGCTTCGCAAATTCAGAATTTGAAGATTTAGTTGTTGCTTCTGAAGTACTTCAAGATGCAGTATTCAACTTAATTGATGCTGGTAAAGTTAAATTTGCAGCAGCTACTTCAATTACACTGACTGAAGAATTACAGAAAAAAGTATATGGCAATCTAGAGAAATACGCTGATAAAATTTGCCTACGTCCACAAGAAATTTCTAACCACCCAGAGCTTATCCGTCGTTTGGGTCTAATCTCAATCAACACTGCTCTTGAATTAGATATCTATGGCAACGTAAACTCAACACACGTATCAGGTACTCGTATGATGAACGGTATCGGTGGTTCAGGTGACTTTGCACGTAACGCACGTCTAGGTATTTTCGTTACTAAATCATACGCAAAAGGCGGCGCTATCTCTTCAATCGTGCCAATGGTTTCTCACGTTGACCACACTGAACATGATGTTGATGTAATCGTAACTGAGCAAGGTATTGCTGACTTACGTGGTCTTGCGCCACAAGAGCGTGTACCTTTAATTATCGAAAACTGTGCACACCCAGATTACAAAGAACAACTTTGGGATTACTATAACCGTGCTCTAGAAGCAACTGGTGGCCATCAAACACCTCATATTTTAGAGGAAGCACTTTCTTGGCACGTAAACCTTGGTAAAAACAAAACAATGAAAAAAGAAATTTCTAAAGCTTAATTTCATATTTCAGGAACGCTTCATAAGTTGAAAAACTTATGAGGCGTTCTTTTTTTCGGGAATGGTATAATCAGTGTTGGACTATCTTACTAAATACATAACTTTCCATCGGAGGAGCAATGAAGAAACTTATCTATTTAATTATATTCTTTTCATTTTTCGACCTATTTACCCAGCTTCCTATCATGAGTACATATGCTGAATCCTTAGGGGCATCAGCCTTCTTTACTGGATTGGCTGTAGGTATGTATTCTCTTTCCAATACATTTGGTAATATTATCTCTGGTTTTTTAACGGATCGTAAGGGACCATTCGTTATTTTAATCCTAGGTCTACTAACAACAGGTCTTTCACTTACACTTTATAATTTAGTAGAAGATCCTATTGTTCTATTAGTAGTCCGCTTTGCACATGGATTAGTTGCGGGCTTAATTGTTCCTGCTGCATTCACATTTTTAGCAAATGCAACTGAACAAGAGAAAAGAGGTAAGGGTAGTGCTATCTCTGGAGCTTTTGTTGGCATTGCCGCAATAATCGGCCCCGCATTTAGTGGCATTTTAGCGAGTCGTACTAGCGTACCATTCGTTTTTAATATAACAGCAAGCTTTATGCTCTTGTTGAGTGTACTCGCCTTCTTTTTACTAAAATCAAAGCAAGTAAAAATAGAAAAATCTGCGCCAATTACAAACATCCCTATTCATGTACTTTTTACTAATACAGGTACATTAAAAGCCTTCTCAAGTGCATTCTTTTTAATGTTTTCTCAAGGGGTTATTGCCTATCTCCTTCCTCTAAAAGTACAATCTTTAGGCTTTGATTCACGCTTAAGTGGCACTTTGATGAGTACATTCGGAATTATTGCTGTACTCGTATTTATTTTGCCGACTAACCGTATTTTCGATAGGGTGGCACCAATTAAAACATTATCACTAGGTATAAGTTTAATGGGGATCAGTCAATTATTAATTAGTCAGGCGGATTCAAGTACGTTACTTTATATTGCAATGGCCTGCTATGGTATCGGGTTTGGCTTCTTGTTCCCATCAGTCAATTCACTTTTAATCGACTCTACGACTGCTGAAATCCGCGGAAAAGCCTATGGTTATTTTTATGCCTTCTTCTCACTAGGAGTCGTCCTAGGTTCCTCATTGCTCGGATGGCTCTCACTAGGTATTGTCAGCGGCTTTATATTTACTGGAATTGTATTATTAGTATTTGCATTGATCATTATATGTACACAAAAAAGACCTTCTCACGTTGAATGAGAAGGTTTTGTTATTATTTATCTTGTTCCTGAATTTCTCCATTGTAGTAATTGATACCTGTATGTCCCCCACCTTCAGCAACCATTTCGTTTGAAGCTATTTTTGTTGGAGACGTTCCAGCTTCTGTCGCTACTTCAGTCGATATACGCTTTGATATGTCTTTGTGCATCTCCATATTCGTTGTATTCAAATAAGATGCTAATTTAGATTTTGTACTATTAAACATACTTAATGCTTTATCACGATTTTCTTTTTTACTTAAATAAGATGCTGCTACAGCTAACCCCGCAATTACAACACCTGTTCTTTTTCCTTTTGCCATTATAAATCCCTCCCAAAAATATTGAAACTGGCTCTATAATATATCTTTTCCTTATTATTTGAGGACTAAACATAATTTTTATATACGTTACAGCATATATATAAAGAGAGATCATCTATAATCCTTCGTCTACCATATAAACAAAATTCATAGTAAGTCTGTATGTTCCCAGACATAGTTAATCAACCTCCTACTAAATTTCATTGTAGGTATCTATTTTTTGCTTATCACCAAAAATAAGGAATGTTATTTAAAGTATCCAATTGAAATTAAATTAAATCCCATGTTATGGTAAATATTTATGATTATAAAGGACATTTAAAGGGAAATAATGTATTAACACTAATAATTGGAGAGTGATTATCATGAAAGATTTGGACTCAGTATATGATTGGGTAGACATGGCTTCATTAGTAGGTGGAGCAGGCTTCTTAACAGTATTAATTTATAGTATTTTACTGTAAGGAGTAGCATGGATGATTTGCAAAAATCAATTATGACTCAGCATAATTGTTGCTGTTGCTTCGCTTTCGCACATAAAACATTTGTTACTATCGCTTTGCTTTCGCGCAGAAAACATTTGCCGCTGGAAGCTTTAACTTCTTTCAGCGAATGTTTTACAAAAACATTTACTGAAAGAAGTTAAAAGGCAATCCGCTTTCTACCAAGCAGATTGCCTTATTTTTATCCCGCATTAACGGGTAGTAAGTTTCACTTTATTGTTTTACATCATTATAATCATTAGACTTTTCAAATGCTGCAACTACATACGAGCAAACAGCTTCCATTTTATAGCCTTTCTCACGTGCATAAGCTGCAGCATGATCCAGCAATTTTTTTGCCACACCTTGGCCACGGAGCTTATCTGATACATATGTGTGATCCATTACCATTACTTGACCCTTTTGTTGCCATGTAATTTCCGCTAATCTTTCCCCTTCTTGCTCATAGGCAAAAGCAAGCTTATTTTCTGCTAGCTGTTGTAATTGAAATTCCATTTCTCACCACTCCTTTTTTTCATAGTAACACAGCTTTTTTTATGTAGCACTTAAAAAAGTACATCCCTTGAAAAATAAAAGAATCTGCTACCTTCCTCTAGCAATCAAGAGAAAGTGTTGCAGATTCTTTTCTATGAATTAATTAAACCAGGACGCAATTGTATCCTTTAAATTAGCAAAGAAATTTTTCACACTTTCCCAGAATCCTTTATCTTCCATTAGTGATCCGAATTTATCTTTAATCGTACTGCTAATATCATCTAATTGTTTAGACCATTTACCAAAATCAATGTCTAGTTTACTAATTTTATTCATCAAATCAACTAGCAATTGACGGTCCTTGTCACTTAAATTAATTTCAAGCTTGTTTAATTGCTCTTGCACAATCTTTTCAACTTCTTCTTTAGTTGCTGGCTTCGAGTCTGCAATTTCTTTTTTGATTTCCGTTAGTAATTGCGCAACCTTAGCATCGTCCACGCCTGCCGATTGCGTAAGAGTAGTTGCTACTGATAGTTCATCATTTGCAACATCTGTACGATCAGTATCTAGCTTTTCACCTGTTGTTACTTCGTAAGCTTTATATATTCCCACAAGCGCTGAATGGCCTGTTACTGCCTTAGGCGCAGCCACCTGTACTGTTGCATCTTCAATACCTGCAGTTAGCATGGCATTTGCATACATTTCAGAAGTAACCTGTGTAATATTTGACGGTGTAACAATTTCAATAACTAAGCCTTCTCCTGCATTCTTGCGCGTAATTTTGGCAGAAGAATACATACGAGAGCTTGAATTACTATCTTTAATATATTTAGCTAAGTCTTGACCTGAAACTGTTATTTCTTCAACTTCAGGCTCTTCGTTCACTTTTAATGATTTTTTAACAGACTCTTTTTCAGTCTCAGATAAGTTTGCACCGTATACGACGATTGGTGCTCCTAGCTTTTCATCAATTGCTTTAGGTGGCGTATTATCAGCTGCAAAACTTGTTGCTGGTGCCATCACGCCAAATACTAACATAGTCGCCGTTAGTATTTTTATCCACGTTTTTTTCAAATTGTGTGACCCCTTTCATTAGAAAACTCATTTGGCCTGTATAATGTTTGCCAATCAATTATACCTCGGCATAATTGCCGCTGTCGCTTCGCTTTCGCGCAGAAAACATTTGCCGCTGTCGCTACAGATAAACAATGCGTCCGGATTCGGCTTTGCGCCTAGGCCTGCACGAGGGCCGACACGATGTCGGTCATTTCGGTAATGCCACAGGACGTGGCGTTTTTACCGATGCAGGTCAGTTAGCTGTTATCGCATGGATGCGATGTTTTTAGGCTAACATCCTTTATTGAGCTCCTTCCCGAATCCGTGACATCTGCCGGAGGCTATACCTTTTTTCAGCGGATGTTTGGTCTCACGCTAAAGAAGGTAAGCAATAATTAGTACGAAAAAAAGACGAGAAGGTTTCAAAGCAGCTCTCGTCATTTTCTTTAATTTCATTTAGTAACAAAAACACTTGTAGCTGACGCTTCGCTTTCGCTACAGAAAACACTTGTATCTGTCACTTCGCTTTCGCTACAAAAACACTCGCTGAAAGAAGTTAAATTTCCTCTGTCCAACCGTCCTGCTGTTTTACCTTACCAGCTTTCATAAGCGTACCTAACGCTCGTTTAAATGCACCTTTACTCATTTTAAACATTTCTTGAACTTCATCAGGTGAGGATTTATCGCCAAATGGCATTTTGCCCCCTACCTCTTGTAGATAATTTAAAATTCTTTGTGCATCATCTGAAAGACGCTCATGTTTACGTGGTAAAAGTGAACCATTCATTGAACCATCATCTTTTACATCAATAATACGAACATCTACATCTTGTCCAAGACGAGGTTCTGCATTACGCTCTGACTCATGAACAAAAATACGGTACGGGATCTCCACACCTAATAAAAATGAGCCAACTGGTAATAAACGATATGGACGCGCCTTAATGTTTTTATTGTGCAGTTCTTCAAATGCACCTTCATATAATTCCGAAATTTTTTCTTCAGTTGCTAAACGTCCAAATAAATCACCATTGCGATCTGTGCGTAATGTCATAAATAAATGGTCGCCTGGTGCTGGCCAAAGTTCTATTATTGCAGGTAAATCTTCAGCTTTTACTAGCACCTCACGTGAAGTACCGATATCTACAAAAGCCCCTTCACGCTCGACTACTTTTAGAACACGAGCCCAGCCATATTCCCCTTGTACGAAAGCTGGAATAGCTGTTGTAGCCGCTAAATCGCCACGACGATCCGCAAATAAAAATACTTCAAGGCGGTCACCTATTGCAAGTGGCTCTGTTACCTCTGAAGCATTTAAGGGCAGTTCGTCAACTCCATTTGTTAAGATCCATTTCGATGCTTGTTGTTCTAATACAGTTAACGTAACAACTTCACCTGATTTTAATTCGTTCATATTGTCTTCCTTTCCCTCTTAACATCATTTTCACAAAAACTTTAGAAATTATGATGTGTTCTAGATGCCTCTAGTTTTTTAACGATGTCCGGATTTTCTTCCATTACTTGCACAAGATCCGCAATTCGATCGATTGAGTTCCAACTTAAATGATGTTCAATTCCTTCTACATCATCGTAAATTCGCTCTTCATCTACACCAATGATTCGCAAAAATTGCTCTAGAAGCTCATGGCGCAGTACAAGACGTTTTCCAAGCTTTTCTCCTTTAGGCGTCAATGTAAGGCCACGGTATTTTTCATAAACTAAATAACCATCTTTATCTAATTTTTGAACCATTTTCGTAACAGAAGAAGGAAGAACAGATAATGCTTCAGCAATGTCAGACACACGAGCATACCCTTTATTTGTGATTAATAAGTATATTTGTTCGATATGGTCCTCCATACTAGGTGTTGGCATATCCTTTTCCCTCTCTTTCCTTTTCTTACTCTCTAGTTTACTACAAGCTTGCCTTAAAAGTTAACTGAAAATACATATGCAAAAAAAACAATACATGTGCACCCTAAAAAGAACCAACTTCATATGTTGGCTCCCGTATAGTTGGAAAATTTGTGTCAATGAAATTGAGGTATCTTTAAATAAAGTATTGTCTTTGGCAAAGCGAGGGGTTGATTTCCGTTCCGACTGGGCGCTTTCCTGGGGGCGTCCGATGAGCCGCTTCACTCGCGTTGCTCGCTCCAGGGTCTCGGGCCAACACGATGTTGGTCACGAAGGCGTTATCACAGGATGTGATGCTCTTAGCCTTCGTTCCTCTATCGCTAATCCCCAAGGAGTCGCCCAGTCTCTACTACAATCAACCACTTCACTTAGAAAGTATCTTCTAGCATGACATTCTAATTTATAACGATAAAACGAAACTTCAGCAACAAATGTTTTAAGTGCGAAAGTGTAGCGGCAGCAAAAGGGTTTTATCTGCGTGAAAGCGAAGCGGCAGCGGCAACATCAGATGTACAAACTCGTCAATGTTATAAGTCTATTCAGTTCAATTATAATGAGTAGCCAAAGCGTTCACTTTTGAAATGCATAAAATTTATAATAGCTCCACACTATTGTTGATTGGAGTGGAAGGATACTCGACTCCCGTGGGAAAGCGAGACAGGCGAGACCCTGCAAGGAGCGCAGCGGAGGAAGCGGCTCGACGCTCGCCCACAGGAAGCTCTGCTCTGCGCGAAAGCGAAGCGTCAGCGGCAAAGCGAGTAGCCTGGAACGGAAATCACCCTCATTTAATGCATCACATCATTCACTAAGATTTCCTTGACCATTTTGTTTTTCAAAAACATGAAAAGCCAACTTCATATAGAAGTTGGCTCTGCCTTATGTCGAGGATGCTTATTTACCACATGTAATGCATGAATAATCTCTTTATTGATTCGTTCAATATTTTCAGGAGTATTCATCATTCTAAATGCTTCATCTCGGGTTTCCATAGATGTAACATACTTGCTAGGCAATGCATTTAGTGTAAGTGCCACTGCGTCAAGTTCACAGATTTCACATTTACAAAATGTTTGATATTCCGGTCCTCGTAGTAGAAAACTTACTAAACCACGCACAATTTCCTCTGTAACATTTACTAAAATAGGATCTGACATATTCAAACCTTCGCCTCATTTATATTTAATTGTTACATTATTCCTGAAACCATAATAACGTTAACGAAGCTTTTTTTCAAGAATCGCTAGTAGCATCTATATCAAAACATATTACTAACTCCTTAGAATGATTTAATTTCCTACAAACTTCCTCCAGATTATATCTTATTCACCATTTCTTAGTTTTGATTAATCGCAATGAGTTAAACACAACTAGTAACGTAGCACCCATATCTGCAAAGATCGCAATCCATAATGTTAGCCATCCAGGGATAACGAGTAACAAGGCAACTAATTTTAGGGCTAAGGCAAATATAATGTTCTCTTTAATGATGCGTAATGTTTTCCTACTTAAGCCAATCGTATAAGGAAGCTTTGTTAAATCATCACCCATTAATGCGATATCCGCAGTTTCTAGTGCTGCATCAGTGCCAGCACCTCCCATTGCAATACCAACATCGGCTGAGGCAAGTGCAGGTGCATCATTAACACCATCTCCTACCATCGCTACTGCACCATACTGTGCACGTAAATCTTTAATGGCCATTAATTTTTCTGCTGGTAATAAACTTGCTCTCACATCTGTCATATTTAAAGAAGTTGCAATTGCCTGTGCTGTTGGCTCTGCATCACCTGTTAGCATAACTTTATGCTTCACTTTTAAACCATTTAATTTATTCAAGACATCTTTACTTTCTTGACGTAATTGATCAGCAATACCAATCATGCCTATAAACTGATCATTACTAACAGCTGCTACAACTGTTTTACCCTGTTGTTGAAGTTTTTCAACCTGTTCTTTTATCATTTCATCAACAGTCGTTAATGTAGCAATCCATTTTAAGCTTCCTACATAGATTATTTGACCGTCTACCGTTGCGTAGGCACCCTTTCCTGTTACGGATTGAAAGTCTGTTGGTATAAGCTCTGTTAAATTTTTCTCATGCAATGCCTGTAAAATTGCTTTAGCTAATGGATGCTGTGATTGCTTTTCAACGGCCGCTACTAGCTGTAAAACATAATCCTCAGACATCTGTTGCGATGTAAAAATATCCGTTACAGCAGGTTGACCTTTTGTAAGTGTTCCTGTCTTATCAAATGCTATTGCTTCAATATGACCAAGCTGCTCTAAATGAATTCCGCCTTTAATAAGAACACCTTGTCTAGCAGCATTCCCGATTGCCGTAACAATAGCAACTGGTGTAGAAACGACTAATGCACATGGACAACCTACAACAAGGACAGCTAATCCTTGGTAAATCCAATGTTGCCAATCACCTATAAATAAAGGAGGGATAACCGCTACAAGTAAAGCTACAATCATAATTGCAGGCGTGTAGTATTTCGCAAAGCGATCAACGAATTGCTGCGAAGGTGCTTTTTCTGCCTGGGCTTCTTCAACAAGATGAATGATTTTTGCAATTGTTGTGTCCTCTACTCGCTTTGTCACACGAACCTCTAGGGCACCTTCTTCATTTAATGTTCCTGCAAATACTTCGTCATCGACTGTTTTACTGACCGGAATAGATTCACCTGTAATCGCTGCCTGGTTCACTGCTGACAATCCACTAACTACAATTCCGTCCATTGCAATCTTCTGACCAGGTTTAACGATTAAAATGTCACCAATCTCAATCTCCTCCGTTGGCAGCTCCATCTCATGGAAATGTTCGCCATGCGCTCGCTTTATCGTTGCTGTTGGTGGAGCTATATCCATTAGCTGACGAATTGATTGACGCGCCTTATCCATTGAATACGCTTCAAGTGCTTCACTTACAGCAAATAAAAAGACAACAACGGCCGCTTCTTCCCATTCTCCTATAATGGCTGCACCGATTACTGCAATGGTCATCAGCGTCTTCATATCAAATTCAAAGCGCGCTAGATTGCGGAAACCCGTTTTGAAAATTCCAATTCCCCCGACTAGAATCGCGATAATAAACATCCCAATAGTTAGTGGCTCAGTTTCACTACGCATTGCTCCAAACACATATCCAAGCACTATGAATAACAAGGAGATTCCAGCTAATATATTTTCTGTTTTTCGATAAAAAGGTGTTGATTTTTCAATTGTTCTTACTGTTGATTGGGATACTTTTATGCCGTCGAAGGCACCTGCTTCTTCAAGCTGATCAGCGTCAATATTACCAATAACCATTATTTTAGAAGCACCAAAATTCACTTGTGCATCCTGGACCTCAGGAATAGCCTTCACGTTTTTTTCGAATTTTGCTGCACAGCTGGCGCAGGATAAGTTTTGTAGCCTGTATTCTTGTTTAGTTGGTGTCGCTGCCATTTGCAATCCCCTCTTTCACATGTTCGTAGGCAATCGTTACAATTTGATACACATGCTCATCAGCTAAAGAGTAGTACATTTGCTTTCCTTTACGATAGGATTTCGCTAAATTATTATCTTTCAAATATCGTAAATGATGCGATGCTGTTGCTACTGAAGAGCCGATAATGGAAGCAACATCGCAAACACACAATTCATCTTTGACTGTTAAGGCATACGCAATTTTAAGTCTTGTTTCATCAGATAATGCCTTTAAAAATTTTGCTACTCCTGATAGATCTGGCATTTGCTGTTGTACCTTAATGACAGCTTCTTCATGAACATGTGTTATCTCACATACTTCTTTTGGCATTTTTCTTCACCTCATTCAAATGTTTGTTTGATTGTTTTCAATATAACATAATATCCCATCATATTCAAACGATTATTTGAATGTAAATGATTTATATCACAAATTTAAAAATGTTTTTATTTAAATTACTACTCATGCATATAAAAGCAAAAAAGCTATCACTTTAATGTGATAACTTTGGCATGTTGTTGTGATAATGAAATTATGGTGACATATTAAACAAAGTGGAGTTTAATAAGGCATGCTAAGAGGTTGATTGGAGTGGAGACTGAGCGACTCCTCGGGGATCAGCGGATAGAGGAACGAAGGCTAAAACCATCACGTCCTGTGATAACGCCTTCGTGACCAACATCGTGTTGGCCCAAGCGGCTCATCGGACGCCCCCAGGAAGCTCTGCTCTGCGCGAAAGCGAAGCGTCAGCGGCAAATGTTTTATCTGTGCGAAAGCGAAGCGGCAGCAACAAAGCGCTCAGTCGAAACGGAAATCAACCCCTCGCTTTGCTGAGAAACCATGTTTTCTTAATATAAAACCCTATAGATTCTTATAGCTTCTCTTCCTACCGTGCTTTTAATCGCAACGTTTTACCTTTAATATCTTCTTTTCTCACAAACGTTTGATGATAATCTCCATTAGCCCAATCCATTACTTGATCTTGATACCAAGCTGATTTTACATGTCCACTCTGTCCGGGACCAACGATATGATAGGCTGAACTTAAATCACCAACATCAACAACAAAGCGCCATGATGCCCCATGATTAACATTTCCAGCTAAGTCATTATCAGCAGCCTGAACAGTAACCTTTGAACCACCAATAGGAACCTTTTTAGCATTAAAATATGCTGCAAGAATCGGCGAAGCTTTACCTAATGTATGGTCAAAGGTAAGCTGATGGAAGTTACCCCATTTCCATTTCGATACGTTTTTTCCGAATTGATTTTCTATTTGTGCGACAGTGAGCTCTAACGCCTTGTAAACTGTTGCATCTACTCCACCCTGTTCATCAATCCATATGCTCTTCTTACCGGCATAAGCTGTGCGTAAAAGTTGGTCTGTAATATTAAACTTCCCATACATTAATTCATACATATCTTCTGGCATCTGATCCTTAAATAACACTTCCTGTAATTTTTCCATTAATGTATGGAACACTAATGGCGCCCCTGAATCCTTTGCATCTACCATGTCCCAATTCTCTAATAACTTAATAACATCTTTATATTTTCCATCCTGATCTTGTGCTTTTATTGATGTTAATAAATATGGTAAAAACTCACGAGCATATAGGTTATGCTGATCCATTTGTAAATTCATCATGTCTTCCACTGTTAAAGAGTCATTCGCCGCTAAAATTTCCTTAATCCGTTCAAAACGATAAGGCTGTGCCCAGAAATCTGTTATATGATAAGGATATTCTTCCCCAATAACTTCATTATTCGCTGTTGCAATAAAGCCTTCATCTGGGTTTACTACAGTCGGAAGCTCATCCCACGGGATAAAGCCATCCCACCCATAGTCACTAGAATCACCCGGTACCGGCAATTGTCCGTCCCCTTGTTTTCGAATCGGAATTTGACCATTCGCTTTATACGCAATTGTGCCATCCTTTGATGCAAAAACGAAATTTTGAGCTGGTGCCTTAAAATCCTCTAATGCTTTTTCAAATTCACTCCAGGATTTTGACTTATTAAAGCCTAACACTGCACGTAGTTCTGTCGTCGGTTGCAGTGCCGTCCACTGCATCGAAAATTGTGCTGTAGGCTCAGTATCTTTAAAAGCTAAATCTGTCATGATTGGGCCGTGACGTGTGACGACGACATTAAAATCTACCGTTTCTCCGTCTTTTACCTTTATCGGTTCATTGCGCACCTCTGCTTGCTCCCACTTGCCATCAAAGCGGAACTGTGTTGGATTATTCGGATTTGGTATTTCAATATATAAATCCTGTACATCAGGTCCAACATTTGTTACACCCCATGCAATGTTATCGTTGTGACCTAAAATAATGCCCGGGACACCTGCAAAGATTACGCCACTCACATTTTGCTCAGGAGATTGCAGATGCATTTGATACCAAATAGATGGTGTACTCAATCCTAAATGTGGATCATCTGCTAAAATTGGCGTGCCGTTTTTTGTTTTTTTCCCCGATACAACCCAGTTATTACTGCCGTTAAATTCATTTGGCAACAGCTCTGTCTTAAAATGCCCTGCCACGGCTACGGGATTTTCTTTATTTGCCTTGATAATAGATGAAGCGTTTTTAGGATACTTTATAAATAATTCTTTAGCTTTTTCTTCACCAAAGTTTTGTAAAGCCCAATGACGGAACGCAAGCGTATTCCAATTCCCCCCTAAGTCATAGGCCATATATTTACCAATAGTAAGAGAGTCTACAACGGACCATTCCTCCGGTTCGTAGCCTAGTAAAGCAAATTCATAGCTTAATGTATTATTTTTCTTAGCCTGTGTAATAAAAGCATTGACGCCATCTGCAAACCATTCAAGTACCTGTCTACTTTCTGCATCATAGGTAGATAATGATTTTTCAGCTGCATCACGCAAGCTAAACGTTCGGAAATGTTTGTCAGTATCAATAGTTGCCTCACCGATTATTTCCGACAAACGACCACTAGCTTGTCTTCGCGCTAAATCCATTTGAAACAGCCGATCTTGCGCTTGAACATATCCTTGTGCACGATACAAATCTGCATTTGTCTTTGCAAAAATATGAGGTATACCCTTGTCATCCCTTGTGACAGTTACATCTTCATCTAGCACGCTCAACGAAAGCTCTCCATCAATTACTGGTTTTGATTTATTCATAAACCATGTAATTCCAATAAATGCGACAATAGCTACTACAGCTAAAAATCCCGCTATAGCCAGTAGCCACTTTTTCCACGTAAACTTTCTCACATCCCTACCCCCTTTTTGCAATATATTCTTTTACACGCTTTCAAATCCTTTTAAAAGTTTTGAAATTTAAATCCTTTCCGATTCCTGACACAATTATGTTGAGGCATAATTGATTATTTATTGCGTTGCAGTAAAAAAAAAAAATCGTATTTCTTTTTAGAAAATACGATTTTTCATAGAAACTAGTTATTAAGCTGTAATTCAATTGGACAATGATCACTGCCCATAATTTGTGAATGAATGCTTGCCACATTAATTTTGTTCTTTAGTCTTTCAGAAACAATAAAGTAGTCAATACGCCATCCGATATTACGTTCGCGTACTTTATTCATATAAGACCACCATGTATAGTGATCTGTTGTATCTGGATACATGTAGCGGAATGAATCTACAAAACCACTTGCCAATAGCTCCGTCATTTTTTCACGTTCTTCATATGTAAAACCTGAATTACCAACATTAGACTTCGCATTTTTTAAATCAATGTCCATATGTGCGACGTTTAAATCACCGCAGTAGACTATAGGTTTCTTAGAATCTAACTCTTTTAAATATAACGCTAATCGATCCTCCCATTTTAAACGAAGAGGTAGTCTAGCTAAATCACGCTGTGAATTCGGAGTATAAACATTCACTAAGTAAAAATCTTCATACTCTAGTGTAATAATTCTCCCCTCTTCCTGCGATTCATCGTCACCAACACCATAACGTACTGCAAGTGGGGTATGTTTTGTAAAGATGGCTGTACCTGAATAACCTTTCTTCTCTGCATAATTCCAATATTGCTCATATCCCTCAAGTGAAATCTCCACTTGTTCAGCCTGACACTTTGTTTCTTGAATACAGAAAAAATCTGCATCTACATGATTGAAGAAATCTAAAAACCCTTTACCTAAGCAGGCTCTAATCCCATTAACATTCCATGATATAAACTTCATTTTCTGTTTCACTCCTCAAAAAAACGCCCTCCACCATTAGCGAAGGGCGTAGTATCCTATAATTCGTCACCAACGATTTTTACTTCTGTTTCTAAGTCGATGCCAAACTTTTCTTTAACTACTCGTTGTACCATTTGGATTGTTGCAATATAGTCAGTAGCCGTTGCATTACCTTTATTAACAATAAAGCCTGCATGCTTCGTTGATACCTCTGCATCACCTACGCCTTTTCCTTGTAAGCCACTATCTTGAATAAGCTTGCCAGCAAAGTAACCTGGTGGGCGCTTAAAAACACTTCCTGCAGATGGGTATTCTAACGGCTGCTTAGATTCTCGCTGAAACGTTAAATCAGCAATTTTCGCATCAATTTCTTCCTGTACACCTTTTGCTAATTGAAATTCGGATGATAATACATAATACCCCTTCTTGGCAATGATACTATGTCGATAACTAAGTTCAAGTTCATCTTTCGATAATATTAAAATTTCGCCTTCTTTTGTTAATACTTTCGAAGAAATAATAATATCCTTAATTTCACCGCCATATGCACCTGCATTCATTGCCATAGCTCCACCAACTGAGCCAGGGATACCACATGCAAATTCAAAACCTGTTAAAGATGCAGCCGCAGCCAGTTTCGATACATCCTTAATAAGTGCACCGCTTTGCGCGTAAACATGGTCACCATTAATGCGAATCTCATCTAAAAATGAAAATGTAACAACGATCCCTCGATGACCGCCATCACGAACGACCATATTAGATCCATTACCTAACATTAATAAAGGTATATTATTCTTATGGGCATAGCGAATAACCGTTGCTGCCTCTTCCTCTGTTTCAACGAGAACGAAAACATCCGCTTTACCACCTAATTTTGTCATAGTATATTGCTGCAATGATTCATCTAACTTAATATTGGCCGGATTAACGCTCTTTGCTAAATCCGCCACCCATTGTTCTTTTGTCATGAGAGCTAATTCCTTTCTAACGTCCTTCTTACTCTACACTAGTATGGATTTAGAACCCTAATTTGACAAGTAAAATGAAGGTTATTTTTTTCTCGCCTTAACGGGTAGCGAGAGTCCCTGCTGAGATGATGAATATGATAAAGAAATTTCATGGTCATTCGTATTACATATGTCCAATGTTTATCTATCCATCAGAAAATTCGAGATAGACTTCACACTTATCTTCTACTGAAAGAAGTTAAAGCCAACTCGATGCCCATGATTCAATATTACGGATTGCTCCTTCTAATGCCCAACCTTTATCCGTCAAAGAATACTCAACACGTACTGGTACCTCTGAATATACTTTTCGTTCAACAAGCCCTTCTTTTTCTAGCTCTTTTAAACGTTCGGATAATAAACGACCGCTTACAGGTAATGAAGATTCTATCTCATTGAAGCGCTGTGGTCCGTCTAATAATTGATATAAAATTAGCCCTGTCCAGCGTTTTCCAATTAAATCCATTGCTTTAGCTAAACGAGGACATAAATTTGACTCACTCATTTTTTTCACCTCTTATGTACTCTATTGTAACGATTATTTTTAAAAAAGTAAATTTAAAGTAACTTATTTACTAACAATAATCTGTTTACTATTTTTCATTTAATTACTAAATGTAACTTATAAATGTTTTATCATTTTGGAATTTGATTTAGATTCAATTTTAAAGTAGGTAACTACTACCTTATCTAACTCTGTCCTTATAGTATTTATATAAAAATAACGATGCCATAGAAATTACCCATGACCGTTCAATTAGAGGTGAGTAATGGTCGTTTAATATCTGCATTGAAAATGGCAACTTACTTCTATATAGATGCGCATGATTTTATTATTATGACTCCTTCCATTGTTGTATCCCTTTTTAAAAGAAAAGATAACGTACGGTTATGACCTTATGTTGACAAAACTGTCTTACGGATTAGGGTTTTTATACTCTTTTTAAACATTCACAAAATGAACTTTTATCAATGTAATATTCTCTCATTTTTTCTAAAAACTCGTTGAATATCTGAATTGTTTATTTTATTATTCATGTAAGATATCAGTTTGGTATGCTTTTCCAACAAAAAAGTATGCGATTGATTTTAGTCGTTCAACTATTGGCATTTCTGTACAACATATGATGATATCAAAAATATATGGTGTATTTGATTCGTACGATGCAGAAATAGTTTTTTCAGAAATGGCGGGTGCAAACTTTTTATTCATAATCGCTGTTGCTAGTGTCTCGACGAAAAACTTCGGTCTTTATGTGCTTGTATCTCCCTTATTTTTTCGACGCTGACATTTATCCAAAAATTTCATTTACGTCTACATATATTGAAAAACTAGAAGATAAGGAGTTTGCTATACATGGCGATTTAACTAATCAATTATGCCTCGTCATAATTGTTGCTGTCGCTTCGCTTTCGCACAGAAACATTTGTTGCTGTCGCTTCGCTTTCGCTACAGATAAACAATGCGTCCGGAATCGGCTTTGTGCTTGATTCCTTTCTGATTTCCGTGACATCCGCCTTTATAACGACTTCAAGCACAATATTTCATAGATTGGAGGCCTTTTATGGTTGGGTTTGATGAATTCTCTTTTATACCCAGTTTTATTTCAATAATGTTTTTTATCGTGTTCGGTATTATAGCTTTTACTATTATTAAAGGTATCTTACAATGGTCGAAAAACAACAATGAACCATTATTAACAGTACCCGCTAAAGTCGTAACAAAACGTTCGAATACTAGTGGAGGTTCTGGTAACTCTAGTGCCTATACATCGTACTATGTAACGTTCGAAGTACAAAGTGGCGATCGTCTAGAATTAAAAATGAATGGTCGTGATTATGGACAGCTTGCAGAAGATGACCTTGGCTTATTAACATTTCAAGGAACACGTTATCATACATTTGAGCGACACAAAAAGGAGAGCAGCGTTTAACAACGCACTCTCCTTTTAACATTTCATTATTACTTAATTAAATATTTAGCAAAGCCACCTTCTGTATCTCCTAAATATTCGATATTACTACCTGCAGGAATGACTTTTTGCGCATCCTTAGCAGAGTTGTAAATGATTTTCGTATTTGCTGGGAACGGTACAAATGACCAGTTGTTATCCGCAGCAGGATTAATTGTTTTATTTTCCATAACGTAATCAATGACAGCTTGGCGATTTTCATAAGCATAGTTTGTTATATTAGAGCCATCTGTATTTTTAAATGTGGTACCATAAGAACCACCCACGCGGTAATTGTTCGTAATGATGATAAATTCTTGATTTAAATCGATTGGTTTACCGTTGTATTGTACGTTTTTAATACGATTTGCTTTTTCATCTACCAGAATACCTCGACTATCATATTTCGCCGGAGATGTTACATCGATTTGATATGTTAAACCATCTAATACGTCAAAATTGTAAGAACGTGCCTCTGGGTCAATAATATTTTGTTCTTCAGTTTTATTTGGATCAATTGTTGCAAAAATACCAGCAGCCATTTCTAACCATTCAACTGCTTGTGCACCTGTTACTTTAATCGTTGCAACCGTATTATCGTAATAATAAATGTCTGCCATATTTTTAATCGCAAGCGGACCTACAGGAATGTTCGTGTAATCTGAAGGGTTGTTACGAGACCCTGCTTTGAAAGGTGCACCAGCAGAAAGAATTGGTGTGTTTTCATCAGCGGTACCTTTTAATTCTTTCTCAATAAACCATTTTTGAGCTTGTGTCACAATTTGAATAGAAGGGTCATCTTGAACCATTGAGAAGTAGCTATGGATTGGTGCAGTTGTCTCACCAACAGGCTGACGTATATACTTCAACGTACCTTCATGCGCTTCTTTAATTACATTTAAAACTGTTTTAGATGGTTGTAAGCCTTCTTGTTTGATAGAACGGATAGAACCCTGTCCATCCACTACAACCCATTTAGAGCCTTGTTGTTCTAGTTTTAAATCAATGACTCCAAGATAGCTACCATAGCTTCCTGCCATAACAGTAGGCACACCGTTAATTGTCCCTTTTTCTTGATCAACATTTTTAAGATTTTTATAGTCACCTGGGAATGTTAAATGAGAGTGACCAGTAATTAAAGCGTCGACCCCCTCAATCTCAGAGATTTGATATCCAACGTTTTCGTTACCTTTTACGTAAGAATCCTCACCAATACCTGAGTGTGAAAGTACTACAATTACGTCTGCACCTGCTTTTTGCATTTCTGGTACAACCTCTTTCACCGCTTCAACTGGTTCTTGCATTTCTACTTTGCCTGCTAAATGAACAGCATCCCATTCAACAATTTTCGTAGGTACGATACCTGTAACGCCAACTTTAAGTGTGTGCTTTTTACCTTTATTGTCTACAACCTCTTTATCAAGAATTACATAAGGTGTATACATACGCTCTTTCGTTTTAGCGTCGTATGTGTTTGCATTTACAACTGGATATTTTGCATCATTTAATACTTCATCTAAAAACTCTAAACCATAGTTGAACTCATGGTTCCCTAAAGTTCCACCATCATATTTCAGTGCATTTAGTGCTGCAATAGCTGGATGAACTTCACCTGGTTTTAAAACGCTCTCCAATGCTTTATAAGATCCTAGTGGCGTTCCTTGAATTAAATCGCCATTATCAAATAATAATGTGTTTGGATTCTCAGTACGGGCTTGTTCAATTAATGTTGCTGTGTTTGCTAAACCTATATCAGCTGATTCAGTATCTAAAAAATAATTATAATTTGCAAGGTTTGTATGAATATCTGTTGTTCCTAAAATTTGAAGATCTACATTAGTTGTAGATGTAGGTAATTTGTATTCGGCTACAAAGCGTTCAATAATACTTTGCATTTGTTCAGTTGTGACATAGTCATCAGGACGAATTGTGTTATCTTCAAACCCTTGTAATATGTTTGCAGCAACGGCATTTGCTATATCTTGCTTATGTGTTGTTGCAACTTTATCTACATCTTTAAACTGATCTAATACAGAAAGTGGAGCGTTTTCATTGACTAATCCACGAGCAGAAATAACAAATGCTTGTTGACGTGTCAATTTATCATTTGGATCAAACAATGTCGCAGTTTTACCTTTAATAAGCTTCAATTCTACTGCTTTTTCTACATACGGGGCTAAATCCTTAGAGACATCAGTGAAGGCAATTTTAGAACCATCACCTAGCTCTACATTTAAGCTTTCTACTAATTCTTTCACATAATCCCCACGTGTTACATCGTTTGATGCAGCATTTGCGGATAGTCCAAATGGTAAGACCGCGAATAGAACAAGTAACATCGCCAAGAATTTAGTCATTAATTTCTTATTCATGAAACACCCTCCTTAAAAATCTAATATTTTCCTACAATTTCTATTATATTATACTAATTGCTTTATTTACTGAACGAATAGTCCTAATTGTATGTATTTTTAACCAAATAACAAAACACTTTACTCGAAAACGATAGATTACTATCATTTCACCAATATGATGTTATTAAATGTAAATCAAGAATAAGCGCATAATATCAATATTTTAGTCCTCCTCAGCATTACCATACCTCTATGAAAGAAATAAAAAAAGTCCTCTCAAATTAGAGAGAACTTTTATTAAAAATTAATTTATTATGCATTTACAGTTTGTAAAGATTGGGCAACTTTTTTAACCGCTTCTAGGCCATTTGCAATAATTTCTTGTGCTTTATCTTGTGACGCGTTATGGCCTTCAATGATAACCTCTTCGATAATTTCCATACCGAACATGCCAACAACGTTTTTGATGTAGTTAACTGACATTTCCATTGGTTGTGCTTCAGGTGCTGAATAGTAACCACCACGAGCATTTAAGATAACAACTTTTTTGTCACCCATTAAGCCTTCTAATTGACCGTTTTCATTATATTTAAATGTATAACCAGCTTGGAATACATAGTCGATGAAAGTTTGTAATTTCGCTGGGATTGTTAAGTTCCAAAGTGGGAAAGCAAATACAACAACATCAGCTGCAGTTAAAGCATCCATAGCTTTTTGTTTTGCTGCTAAAAGACGTGATTCAACGTCAGTTAACGCTTCACCGTTTTGTACTTTACCAAAAGCATTGAAAAGATCTTGACCGAAATAAGGCATATCTTCTGCGAATACGTCAAAAGTCGTTACATCTACACCTTGTACATTTTCCATAAATGTGTCATACATTTTTGTTGAAATACCATCTGGACGGTTGTTTGCTTTTACTACTAATACATTCATTATATAAATTCTCCCTTAAAATCAAAGTTTAATATCTCGAATTCAAGATATATAAGTATATTAAAAAAATTTACGAAAAAAGTCAACGCTAGTAGACTCAGACTTTTGACCGAAATGTAATTGATTCAAATTTACCCCATAACGTAAAGTTTCTTTCCATTCCGACCGAGCGCTTTCCTGGGGGCGTCCGATGAGCCGCTTCAGGGTCTCATCTATGACGCTATGATTTGACTCCAAGGAGTCGCCCAGCCTCCATTCCAATCAACTTCGCCACACGATATGCGTTTAACAAAGGTCATCCCCTTTTGATCTATGTGTTAGGTTGTTTTGGAGTGTGAAATGAACTTCCCCGAGCTTCTTCGAGTATTCTGTAAGGGAACCCAACCTTTTCGAGGTCCTTACCTGAGTGTCGTTATAGTCAGATCAGCTTCTATTATTTCTTACCTTTCTCCATCAGAATTAAAATTTACAACTATCATCGGTACAAACTCCACCATCTTCAGAGCCTGCCATCTTTAATCCTGGTTGTATGCCTTCTTCCTCAGCAACTTTACGTAAAGTTTCTTCAAATACTTCTTGAGGTTGTGCCCCAGAAATACCGTACTTACGATTTAACACAAAGAACGGTACCCCTCTTACGCCAAGCTGTAGCCCTTCTTGTATATCTGTCTCTACGTCTATTTTAAAATCATCGTTAGATAGAACCTTTGCAACTTCATCACGGTTCAGACCTACTTGCACAGCAATATCGATTAATACATCGTCCTGACCAATACGCTTTACTTCAATAAAATAACTGTATAATAGTGCTTCGACAAGTGCTGTAACATCCCCTTGCTTTTCTGCCCATTTTACTAGACGATGCGCTTTTAATGTATTTTCCTCCATTGAATTATCAAAGTTATACTCTAGACCAACTTCTTTAGCGCGAGCAGCAACACCTTGCGTCATTTCCTTCGCTTTTTCTAACGACATTCCATACTTTTTCGCCAATGCTTCATACGTAGACACATTAGTATCCACAGGTGTTGTTGGGTCAAGTTGATAGCTTTTATAAACAAGCTCTACCTGCCCTGCAAAACCCATATCCTGAATCGCCTGCTCTAGTTGCTTTTTACCAATATAACAAAATGGACATACATAATCTGACCAGATTTCAATTTTCATAGGTAGTCACGCTCCTTTTGCTACATTGTAGCGATAGTAAATACAGCAAGGCAATTTTTATGCTTCATTGCATAAATTTTCAAATCAATCTACATACTGAACGTAAAAACAATGTGAGGGTTATGTATGACACAATCTCTTTGGCTCGGAACAATTGATCCCGTCTCGCTACCATCGCTTCCTGCATCAACAACTTGTGATGTATGTATAATCGGTGGAGGATTGACGGGACTATATACAGCATATGTCTTAGCAAAATCGGGAGTAGAGGTGGTCTTACTTGAGGCAAATTCCCATATCGGTCATGGTACGACTGGTAATTCAACAGGAAAATTAACTGCTCAGCATAGCTTAGTTTATGCCAACCTTATTGAAAAACTTTCTGTAGATGAGGCACGACTCTATTATCAGTTAAACCAAATAGCTGTAGAGAAAGCATTACAGTTACTCCCTAAAGAAAGTATTCAACAAGTAGATTCCTTGCTTTATTGCCAAACAAAAGAAGGTTATGCCCAATTATTAAAAGAATGGAATGCCTATAAAGTATTAAATATTAAGGCGAAAATCACTTCTGATACAGAGCTTCCCTTCCCAGTTACAAAAGCGCTTAGCATGTCCCAGCAAGCTCAAATACATCCAGTAGAAGTTTGTAATTTCCTTGTAAAAGAAGCATTATCAATGGGTGCAAAAATCTACACAAATACCCGTGTTCAGCAATTAAACATACCTCAGAATAGCTTACATACCGCAAATAATATGTCGGTTCAATACAACAAGCTTATTTTGTGCACACACTATCCAATCGAAGCCTTTAGAGGACTTCAGCTTTTTAAACTTTCTAATAGTCGCTCCTATATGGTTGCTAGCAAAATTACCGATACACTACAAGGTCAATATTTATGCGTAGATAATCCTACTCGCTCTATTCGGACGGCTACCATTAACGGCGAGCACTATTTAGTATTAGGTGGAGCTAATCATATTGCAGGTGAAACGACTAATACGGAGCCCTATTATGAGGCCATTCAAAATGAAATGAAGGCGCATTTCGATCAGGAGGCAATCTATCGCTGGTCAGCGCAGGACATTGAAACACCTGATATGGTCCCTTATGTTGGCAGGATTACACCATCCTTGCCTAATGTTTTCATTGCAACTGGCTATCGAAAATGGGGAATTTCCAATTCTTTTGTAGCGGGAGATATCCTATCATCCCTAATAACAGGAGCTGGGAATGAGGATGGTGCCATTCCTCTTTACTCGCCGGCACGTACGAAATTCGGGGCACAGTTTATGCAGATGCTAAAGGTAGGAGGCTTTGTAGCTAAGGAGTTCGTGACTGGTTATGTGAAACATGCTAATACACCAACTTGCACGCATTTAGGCTGTAAAACAAAATGGAATGAAGCCGACGAAACATGGGATTGCCCTTGTCATGGCTCTCGTTTTAATGCCAAAGGAGAAGTTCTTGAAGGTCCTGCTGTACACCCATTAAAACTAGATTAAAAAGGGGCTGGGACTGAACTCGATTATTTTGATAAATAGCGAAAATAGATAATAACTTTTTTGCTTCAACAAGTAAAGTGTTCCTTCCTAAATCAAAAAAAATGTTAGACCGAAATACAATCGGTCTAACATTTTTTCTTTTTGTCCCAGCATCTTTTTATTATTTCAATGCATCAGTTAAAACTGGAACGATTTGTTTTTTACGGGATACAACACCCGGTAAAAGAACGCGATTATTCACAAGCTCCGCGCCAAATCCTTTTGCTGCAGCCTCAGCTACTTGTCCAACTGCAACGGCTGTTGAATCATTGTTTAAAATATCTGTTACAACAAAGAAGAATAAACCTAAGCCATTTTCCGCTACATTTTTATTTAATAAAATTTCTAATTCTTCTTGGCGACCAAGTACATCGTTAATATCGACAGCATTTACTTGAGCTACTACAGATTTATATTCACCGAATTGAAATTCTTTTGCATCTAATGATAAAAGATCTTCTAATGATTTATCTGAAAGGTCAGCACCTGCTTTAAGCATTGCTAAACCGTATTCAGCAGCATCAACACCTGCAATTTTCGCTAGCTCCTCACCAGCTTTTACATCTTGCTCAGTGCAAGTTGGAGATTTGAATAATAATGTATCAGAAACAATAGCAGAAAGCATTAATCCAGCAATGTTTGCAGGAATTGCTACGCCATGTTCTTTGAAGATTTTGTTTAGAATTGTTGCAGTACAGCCTACAGGTTCTGCACGGTAGTATAGTGGATCTGCCGTTTGGAAGTTGGCAATACGGTGATGATCAATGACCTCTGTAATTTGTACCTCTTCAATGCCGTCAGCAGATTGCTGGAATTCATTGTGGTCTACAAGGATTACTTTTTCTGCTTCTCCAACTACTGATGAAATTAAACGAGGTGCTTCAAAGCCAAATTTATCTAAAGCAAATTGAGTTTCGTTATTTACTTCTCCAAGGCGTACCGCTTCAGCATCAACGCCAATTTGCTGTTTTAAATATGCATATACAATTGCAGATGTAATTGTGTCTGTATCTGGATTTTTATGACCAAAAACTAAAACTTTACTCATTGAATTTATTCCTCCTGAATGGCAATAACATTTATATTTTATTTTATCATACCTTATGAGCAAACATGATATAAAGTGAAAGTTTATCTATAAAGGATCTACTACCAATATACAAATCAATGATGCCTCAGCATAATTGCGTCCGGAATCGGCTTTGTGCTTTGGCCGGCAGATGTTTTTTTGCGCGAAAGCCTAGCGTCAGCGGCAGATGTTTTTTGCACGAAAGCGAAGCGACAGCAACAAGGTTTTATCTGTGCGAAAGTGCAGCGACAACAACAACAAAAGCGGCTCGCCGGACGCCCCGAGGAAAGTGCATAGTCGGAACGGAAATCAACCTCACTTCACGGAACGGAACCAAAAATTACCTGTTACCACTAATTCTGGGTTATTATTGAATTTAATATATTTATCTGTTAATAACATCCTATTTATAACACTTAATAATAATAATACGTAGTTTATAAAAAATATTTGCTATAAGTAGATATATAGTTGTGTTTTTATATTTAAGAAACCATAATTTTATGCTATTATCAGGTAGTCTATATATATATTAGGATATACAGGAAATGGGGATCACGATGACAAAGAAGATGGAAAAAAAGTATATTCCTTTAGCAAATTATTTTGAAGTAGCTTTACAACAAGAAATTACTTTATCATTTAGCGAACTCGAAAATATTATGGGACAAGCCTTGCCAAATGCCGCTTACTTGAATAGGAGCTGGTGGAAGAAAACAAAGCCCCCTCTCTCTCACTATTTGTCATGGACAAATGCAGGCTACTATGTCATTGATGTTAAACTCGGTACCAGTGTATCTTTCTCGCGTACACAAATGAAGACTACGAGTAATATTTCTAAAGATGACGAAAACCCATCTGCATACATAATTCGAGCAATTGAAGCATCAGATGCCAGATCATTTATTCATTTGCAAGAAGAAATTTTCCAAGAAACTGACTTCATGTATAACATGGAAAATGAATTAGACCTTACAGTTCAACAACTTCGTAAAGATTTAAGCACTTGGAAACAATTAAAAAACCGTACAATTTTACTTTGTATATTAAATGGTAATTTTGCTGGTTATGCCGTTATCCATGGATATAAACATTCTAAAGCTAAGCATGTTGCATCAATCCGCCTAGCTGTTAAGGAAGAGCATCAACGACAAGGTATTGGTTCAGAGCTGATGAAGGCAGTTGAACAATGGTCTAAACAGCGGGATATTTCGCGCTTAGAAGTATCTGTTATGGAACATAATGATTGTGCTTTACATCTGTTTAAAAAACTAGGTTTTGAGCAAGAAGGTATTCGACAAAACGCTATTAAATTAAATGATACCTTTATTAACGAATATAGCTTAAGTAAAATTTTATAAGCTTCTTTTTCAAGGATGTCTAAAAACTTTTTTGGACATCTTTTTTATGTGTAGCGTAAATAAAACGCATAGATTAGTATTTTACGGTTTCTACGCGTTGTAAAATGTTTAGAAAACTTGCTTCTCTCTTGCTGCATCTAAGAATAACAAATTATTTTCTAATTGCTCATATGATTGCTGATATTTCTCATATTGTGCTTTATCCTGACTAACCATTTCCTCAATTAGCGCATGTAAAAACGAAAATAATACTGGAATAACATCCAATGAAGATTGCTTTTTCAGACCAAGTGTAAATAATGCACTTGCATATTCCCGAATAGAAGACAACGCCGAACCAGTAATAGCAATAATTTTAGCCTTTTTCTTCTTGGCAATTTCTACAATCGTTTGAACGTCGTTTGAATGCTTGTCCCCTATCAAAACTATTAATGTCGTCTGCTCTCCCATGCTGTTAATTTGCTGTACAATATCGTCGGATTCTGAGCGAAGCTGTTTTACATTTGGACGTAAAGTTTTCATTGTAGACGATAACCAATTTGCTATGGACGCAGCTTGACGAGTACCTAAAATATAAACGTTCTCTGCTTCATGCATCCATTTCGAGCTTTTTTGGAGCATATTATCGTTAATCAAATGAATCGTATCTTGAATATTTTGAATATCGCGTTGCATCACCTTCCCAAAACTCGGAATATTCCGCTTACTTGAAAAATATGTAGGTTGAAGATTCTCACCAC
Organism: Lysinibacillus sp. NPDC093216; assembly: GCF_050280325.1. NCBI lineage: Bacteria > Bacillati > Bacillota > Bacilli > Caryophanales > Bacillaceae > Lysinibacillus > Lysinibacillus sp. NPDC093216. The sequence continues at coordinate 60,563 of NZ_JBNNVB010000003.1, forward strand.
CATTTTGAGTCATTAAATAGCTTCTAACCTTGTCTTGAAGCTCTACATAGCCCATCAAATCCATTGCATAACAAAAACGAATAACTGTTGATTCACTAACATTCGCCTGTCTACCAACTTCTGCTGCTCCATTACCAATTACAACTGTAGGGTTACTCATAACAAATTGTGCAACTTTACGCTGGCCTTTCGACAGCCTAACAAATCTTCTTTTTATTTCTTCATTTATGCTCATTTCTAACAACCTTTCTTTCAATGAAATTATCACGAACGGAGATTGTTTCCTACTGACTCTAAATTCGGATCAATTATACCTCGGCATAATTGTTGCTGTCGCTTCGCTTTCGCACAGTAAACATTTGTTGCTGTCGCTTCGCTTTCGCACAGTAAACATTTGTTGCTGTCGCTTTGCTTTCACTACAGATAAACAATGAATCTGGAATCGGCTGGAGGCTTTAACTTCTTTCATCGGGTGTTTGGACATCTGTACCTGTCGCTACAGAAAACAATTGCTGAAAGAAGTTAAAAATACAGTATCACGATTACAATCTGAATACAACGACTTTTCTGAAAAATCTTCAATGCTTTAACTCGCTAATGTGAAAAAGACAAAAAATCGTTCTATTTTCTTAATCAAAGTTAATTGATAAATCACCCTTATAAGTCGAGGGTTGATTTCCGCTGCGACTGTAAGCTTTCCTAACGAAACTCGCTCCAGGTTACGTCTGTAGCCATGGTGATCACCAATAAATCCCTGACCTGTACTCCAATCAATTGACCCACTTGCTATACGTTTTAACCAAATGTCATCCCCATTTTCAGTGACGAACCTTATTGTGTGATTTTAACAGATTTTTAAAAATATTTGTATAAAAATTAATAACTCTTAATTTTTATGTAAATTAATTGATAAAAATGTCTTGGATTATAGTTCATCCAAGACATGATTATTTTTGTTATTCTAATTCAATTTGTTTCGTTTCTCGACCTAAGAATATTACCCCAACAACACCGATAATAATCGCTCCACAGAAAATAGCAAAGATAAAGCCAATATCATAACCTGCTGTTAATAAAGAGCCTACTAACAAAGGTCCAAAAATACCACCGATGCGCCCAACAGCCGCTGCCATTCCTGCACCCGTTCCACGGATAATTGCTGGATACTGCTCTGGTGTATAAGCATAAAGCGCACCCCATGCCCCTAAGTTAAAGAACGATAAAAACATCCCAGATGTTAATAGCACTACTAGTGTTTCCGCATTACCAAAAATGAACGCACTTACTGCTGTACCAATTAAATAAGAAACAAGTACAAACTTCCGTCCGAATTTTTCTATAAACCAAGCAGCTGTAAAATAACCTGGTAGCTGCGCAAGCGTCATAATGAGAACATATTTAAAGCTCGTAATCATATCAAAGCCTTTACCAACCATAACACTCGGTAGCCATAAAAACATACCGTAATACGAGAAAACAACCGTAAACCATAACACCCATAACATAAGTGTCGAGCGTAAATATTTTTTCGACCATACTTCTCGAATATTTTGCATAACACTACGTTTCTTAGACTCAGCCTTTACTGTAAATTGTGGTGAATCTGGCAAGTTCCAACGAAGATAAATTGCATATATTGCTGGAATTGCCGTTAACAATAAAGCACTACGCCATCCCCACGAAGGAATAACAAAATACGAAATCAATGCAGCGATTAACCATCCTGCCGCCCAGAAACTTTCTAGCAAAACAACTACTCGCCCACGCTCTTTGGCTTCTACACTCTCAGAAACTAACGTCGATGCGACTGGCAATTCTCCCCCTAGCCCCATGCCTACTAAAAAGCGTAGTGTCATAAAAGCAGCTAATGTAGTGGTAAATGCAGATAAGCCACTTGCGATCGAAAATAATACAAGCGTCCACATAAAAATTTGCTTACGTCCCACTTTATCGGCTAGTACGCCGAAAACAAGAGCTCCTACAGCCATTCCAATTGAGTTTATGCTACCTATCCAACCCGACTGACTTGGCGTTAATCCCCAATCAACTGCTAAAGCTGCAATAACGAATGATAATATTCCTACGTCCATTGCATCAAAAAGCCAGCCTACCCCCGCTACCCCCAAAAGCTTTTTGCGAGAAATAGATTGTTGAAATTTATCCGTTGATACTGTATTTATCGTCATTTTAACCACCTGTCTTTACACTTGACTTTACACTATGAGTTTACTATACAGTTGTTTCAAGAAAGTGACAAGCGAAAATTCAAATTACCGAATTGTTTAGACAATTTCCGAAATTCTATTGAAAACATGTGGCAATTTGCGTTAAAATGTCTTTTATACAAAAACAACTGTTCTTTCTATAAGAACAAAAGGAGATCGTAAACGTTATGTGGAAAGGCCTAATTGAAGAATATAAACAATTTTTACCCGTAACAGAAAATACACCTGCTCTAACTTTAAACGAAGGCAATACGCCTCTTATACATCTAGTAAATCTATCTAAAAAACTAGGCATTGAGCTTTATGGAAAAATCGAAGGTGCAAATCCAACCGGTTCATTTAAAGACCGTGGTATGGTGTTTGCCGTTGCAAAAGCGATTGAAGAAGGTAGCAAATGCGTTATTTGTGCTTCAACTGGTAACACATCCGCCGCAGCAGCAGCTTATGCAACACGCGCTGGAATCCAGTCCATAGTCGTTATCCCTAAAGGAAAAGTAGCCCTAGGTAAGCTAGCCCAAGCAACAATGTATGGTGCAAAGATTATCGAAATCGACGGTAATTTTGATGATGCATTAAATATTGTCCGCCAAGTAAGCGAAACAACTCCTGTGGCACTTGTAAACTCTGTGAATCCATTCCGCATCGAGGGGCAAAAAACGGCGTCATTTGAAATTGTAGATGCTTTAGGAAAAGCTCCAGACTATCTTTGCATCCCTGTTGGTAACGCAGGTAACATTACTGCGTACTGGAAAGGCTTTAAAGAATACGATGCTGCAAAAGACTCTGGTTTACCAAAAATGTTCGGCTTTGAAGCTGAAGGTGCAGCAGCAATTGTAAAAGGTGAACCTATTGCTAATCCTGAGACAGTGGCAACAGCTATTCGTATCGGTAATCCTGCAAGTTGGAAATTTGCAGAAGCAGCTCGCGATGAGTCTGGTGGAATTATTGATTCGGTTACAGACGAAGAAATTTTAGCTGCTTACAAATTAATTGCTGGCACTGAAGGAATTTTCGTTGAACCAGGTTCAGCTGCATCATTAGCAGGCGTTATTAAATCAGTTGAAAATGGCAAGATTGCGAAGGGCTCTAAAGTTGTGACAATTTTCACGGGTAATGGATTGAAAGATCCTGATACTGCCATGAATGTCTCGACTGTAGATGTTGTTTCACTTAAAAACGATGAGGAAGAAATTCGAAAATACATCGAGGATGTACTATGAGTAACATGTGGGAAATCACGGTTCCTGGGAGCACAGCCAATCTAGGCCCTGGTTTTGATTCAATAGGTCTTGGCTTATCTCTTTACTTAAAGTTAACCGTGTCTTTACAGGATAGTTGGGAAATTATCCACCTCGATGATAATGGTCCTAAAGAGTTTGAGCTGGAAGAGCACTTACTATACGTGATTGCTAAAAAAATTGCGGATCAATACGGTAAGCCACTACCTGCTTGTCGTGTTGAAATGGCAAGTGAGCTTCCTTTAGCCCGTGGTTTAGGGAGCAGTGCAGCGGTCATCGTTGCAGGAATTGAACTAGCTAACCAAGTCTGTGACTTAGGCTTAACTTTACAGGATAAACTCAATTTATCCTCACAAATCGAAGGACATCCAGACAATGCAACAGCCTCGGTATTAGGGGGATTAACAATTTCCTCAATGGATGAAAATGGCGTTGTTGATACATTTCATGTCAACGATCTAGATGCTTCCTTTGTTGTGTATGTGCCCGGTGTCGAACTAAAAACAAGTGAATCCCGTTCTGTTTTACCAGAACAATTTGACCGTACATATGCAGTGAGGGCCTCTGCAAATGCCAATATGCTAGCGGCATCATTAATGGTTCGTGATTTTGAGCGTGCAGGTCGTTATATGGAAGCTGATTTATTCCACGAACCTTTCCGTGCCAATTTAATTCCACAATATACAGAAATTCATGCCGCAGCAAAGGTTAATGGGGCATTTGGAACAGCTTTAAGTGGAGCGGGACCAACACTGATTTCTATCATCCCTACTGCTATAGCGCAAGATTTCGTAATTGCCATGAAAAATCAATTTCCAGAGCATGAAATTATCTTAACAAAAGCCGATGAATATGGTGTACAGGTAAAATTTGAACGTCTACTGCAAAAGTAGACGTTTTTTCTTGAAGGAGGAAGTAGCTTGAAACCAATTATTTTCTGTGATTTTGATGGCACTATAACAGAAACCGATAACATCGTCTCACTAATGACTCAATTCGTTCCAGAGGAATCTGAGAAAATTGCTAAAGCAATGATGGAACAAACTATAACCTTTAAAGATGGCGTTTCAGCAATGTTCGAGCTATTATCAACTAAACAAAAGGATGCTGTGATCCAATATTTATTGGATACGGCCATTATACGTGAGGGCTTTGTCGATTTCGTTCGTTATGCACAAGAGAACCATATTCCGTTTTATATTGTTAGTGGCGGTGTGGATTTTTTCATTGAGCCACTATTAAAAAAATACGGTCCATTTTCCGGTATATATTGTAACCGTGCTGATTTTTCCGGACAGCAAATTAAGCTCATTTTTCCAAATAGCTGTGATGAAGAATGCACGAAATTTGAGACACAGGGTTGCGGTTGCTGCAAGCCAAGTGTTATGCGAAAAGTTGCACAGGGTAATCATTTTAAAATCGTAATCGGAGATTCACTTTCTGATTTTGAGGCTGCAAAACAGGCAGATTTAGTACTTGCTAGGGATCATCTTATTAAACGCTGTAAAGATCTTCATCTTCCTTATAAACCATTTGAAACATTCTATGATTGCTTAGAAGCTGTAAAAAAGCTTATAGAAGCAGATAATGCCGTTTCAATGTGATGGTTTTAGCCTTCGTTCCTCTATTGCTAATCCCCAAGGAGTCGCCCAGTCGGAACGGAAATCAACTTATAAAATTGGCATACGTTTTAACAAATGTCATCCACAACATTTGGTGATTAGCCAGAAATAAGGGCGGTATGTTCATAAGTGCCGCTCTTATTTCTATATAACAAAGGGAACCATCTTTAATTAGATGGCTCCCATTCAAAGTCATGATTTATTTTTCACTTTAAAAAGTCTCTTCCGACGTTCATACCAAATAACACAAATGATAAACCACGTATAACCCATACTCCATCCAGCCAATACATCTGAAGCAAAATGGCGGGCTCCAGCTACTCGAGACAAGCCAATAAATACAGTTAAAACAATTGCCCCAAGCCAAAGCAATGTCTTACGTCCCTTGCTATTGTTCTCCGAAAAAATATAAGCTATTGTAAATAAATACAAAATACCGGTCATAGCATGTCCAGAAGGAAAGCTAAAGGATGTTAATTGTTCTTCAATCTCAGGTCTTGGCCGCTGCACCCATTTTTTCAATAATTGGTTAAGTACATTTCCACCTGCAACCGTTAACAAAACAAATAATATACCTCGGTTATTTTTTACCTTCCACACTAAATACACTATTAAGACTATAGCTACAGACACTACAAATGCCGGTTCTCCTATATAGTGAAAAAATTCTATAAAACGCTTACCGAAAAATAAATCAGCCATTTTTGTATCAAAAGTCTTGATTAATTCACTTTGAAAAGTAACTCGTAACACAAAAAAGTTAATGAGCGTTAATACCGCTAAAGGATAAGCCCAATTTTTCATATAATACTTCACCTCAAAACAATATGCTGTTATATTTTTCACATCATATCATATTTAAGTCAACTAGAGGTGAAGTTGGCTTCTCCCAACGTAAAGTTATACGGACACCAAGGAGTTAGGTACAAGATTATTTGCCCGTAAATGTCCGATTGGTAAATCTTTATCTAACCCAGTGTGCCCCCTCTTTCTTGGGGTAGGACAAATGTTTTTCCTTCTGCCTTATTAAAATAATTTGAAAGAGCTAATGCAACGATAAATAAGATTGCAACGATAGGTATTATTTTTCTAAACAAAATATACACTTCCTCATCTTCAGTTTAAATTATTTTAATAATACTGGATCGAATAACCAATCCTTCGGCCCAAAGTTTTTATCCTTCTCTCCTCTTACTTCACGAGATATATTGTTTTTAATAATTAATTCTCTAAACTTTCTACTGAACAAAGTCTTTCGATATAAGTATCTACCGTCATGACTCCATTCTGCTGATAAGAAAACATCATTTTCTATATTGGTTATATCTTTACGATTATAAATATCCGGACCATTGATTACCCCACTTAATCCACAACGACATGGAGGTTGCTCTGTCGCAAAATACAATTTAACTCTTTCAGCGCTACTCTCTGGTAATACTTGTGTCGGTATAATTTGAAAAGCTTTTTGCTTCCCTTCTTTCGGTCCTTGATGAATAACTTCTAACAGTTCGTAGCCTTTAATATCCTCTTGTTTCATTAATGTCGCTAATTCCTGTGAAGCAACCCAATATCCGCTCACATGAACTAGATGACGGTCTTTCATTTCTGTTGTATCTATCACTAATGGAGAAAGCTGCTCTTTTTCCATTAATCCGCAATGCTGGCAATGGGTGTTTATAGAAAATAAAGTTCCTCTATCATCTATAAACATATCAGGTGAGTTACCAGTTGAGTTTAATGTGAACAATGGTGCTTTCTCATATTCGCTATCCGAAAAGTCAAAGTAAAAACGTTCTCCGATTGAAACAATTCCTAATTCGTGTTCCAATGATTTGTATAGCGCTGCTACATGTTCATATGTTACGTCTTCATTTAATGTGAAAATAGGATTAAAAGATGCCTTTAAATTTCTTTTTCTTATTTTGGGTGCACCTATAAAAATACCATAGCGATTATAAACATTAATAACTTGATCTTGACTAGATTCATCTATAGAAAATAAATTTTCAAGTTCTACTTTCAAAATACACGCCTACCTTTATATAAAGTTTTATGGTGAAGTACGTTGACTAGCTAGTAACTTTAAAAAAATCTACAATCTCTACTTTCTTCATAGATAGCCAGGCTCTTATTTTAAACGAAATCTTATATAGTATTACCTACTATAGCAAATCTACTTAACCACGATTGTCTTAAGCGTACCAGTACTTACACCGACATTTCAACGTTGGGTTTACGCCAATTTTTTGGCGGTCTTTAGCCCAATTTCCGGCGTGATTTGGCGGACATAGAAAAAACACCGCCATAACTTGGCGGTGTTATGAAAAATTATAGGTGTTTAGAATTAAGGTTTAGGTATAATTAACCAAGTAAAAATATGGTATTATAAAACCATCCAAACTCTCCCTTTTTATTGAAGAATATACCAACGAAAGTTAGTATAGCATACAGACTATCTATAGTAAATTCATTCTTTCTGCAAGATTTACTGCCTCTGTCCGCGAATCTACATTCAACAAAGAAAACAGCTGAGTTAAATATCTTTCGGTTGTTCTTTGAGGAATATTTAACTCTATAGCAATTGCTTTATTCGTATGTCCTTCCGCAATCAGTCTTAAAATTTTCTTTTCTTTTTCATTCAAGTGAATATCGAGTTTTGCATCCTGCAATTTAAATTTATTATCGAGAAAATCCAAGAAATTTTGAGGTAAAACAATTTCACCATTTGCAATGGCTCGAACAGTTCGTAAGATTTGCTCCTTAGATGCTGTTTTAGCTAAAATACCTTCTATTTTCCGTTCTAAAATAAGAGGATAATAATCAGTTATATCATCACCAGTATAAAGAATAATTGAAGCATTTGACTGGATAGCTTTAATGTTTCGTCCTAAATTAATGCCATTTTCTAACGGCATATTTATATCAATTAAGTAGATATCATATGGTCTGTTTTTAATTCTCTGTATGACATGAGTTGCATCACTTTCTGTATCAACTATAATATCTTCATTTTCTTGAAATAAATTTTTTGTTCCCTCTAAAACAATAGGGTGATCATCCACTATGAGCATCGTAATCAAGTGTATCACTTCCTTCTTTTACTGTAATTCTAATAGACATTCCTTCACCAACCTGCGTATCGATGCAAAACTGCCCTTTAAATGCCTTTACACGCTCCTGCATACCTTGAATTCCCATCGAATCTGCGAGAATAATATCATCAATATTACAGCCTACACCATCATCCTTATAGATGATTTCGAAACCATCGCCCATTTCCTGCAAATGAATTTCAACTGTTGTTGCATAAGAATGTTTTAAAGCATTGTTGAGTAATTCTTGAAATAATCGATAAATCATTAAATTCATACGCTCATCCTCTAAATAAAGACGATCTATCGTATAAATTAACACAAAACTAGATCTTTCTATTACTTTGCGAATTAGCTTTTCTAATGCAGCGTTTAACCCTAGAGTATCTAATAATGGGGGCTTCAAATTTTCACAATAAGCTCTTAAATCATGTAAAGATGTAACCATCTGCTGATGTATTTTCGCAAGTTTCGGCTGGATATCTGGTGCACCTTTCATATTGACTAGGACATCAACCTCCCGGGCAATATGGAGTTGCTCTTGCAAATTTGTATCATGTAACTCTTGAGCTAATTGATATTTTTCCTCTTCAAACCTTAACCATAATAATTTGCTTAACCAAGGTAATTGACTATCATCTGCTTGCCTCATATGCTTTAGTTCCTCTAACAGCTCTTCTACCATCTTTGTATTTTCAATAAAATTATTTACATACAATAAGAGCAATTCAAGCCATAGAAGCTCTTCATCTTTTAAATGAATTGAATTATTATGTCCCAATACTAATGTTCTTTTATAATGAGCATCTTGATGGAGGAAGGCTAGATACACTTGGTCAATTTTTTTAATTTCCCCCAATTTCAAATCTTCCATTAACATTGGATTAATCGAAATATTTCCCTCAACCGCTGATGTAAATTGCTTTGTGTCATAGTCATAAGTTAAGACAAATACGTGTTCGAGCTCAAGATGCAGAGAAACCTCTTGAGCAAATTTCTCTAGAAGCTCATCTATTTTGATAATTTTACCTATTTTATCCACCGCTGTATATAACTGATGTATATAATCCCCTTTAGTCGAAAATAAGATTTTTCGTTTCCGATAATCGACTTTCTCTTTTATGTAAAAAAGAACAACTAACGATAGAAAAGTAAAGAATGAAACACCCGATATTACGCTCATTGTTAAATATTTTCCTGCAATCCAATACAATCCAACTATAAACCATAAAGTAAATATCAATGAAAAGATTACATAATAACGAAGTCTTGTAATATGGTATTCAATATCAAATAATCGTTCTGCTAACTGTGTAAAAATGAAACTAAACGGAATTAACAATAAAAATAGAGCACTAATTTCAGCAGAAAGTATATATCGATGGAAGAAAATGTATGGGAGCGCATATAGAAAAAGGAAAGGCAGAAACGGAATCATTATACTAATTAATAAAATTTTTAACTGAGGCGATTTATATTTGAAATAGCTTAGCGATAAAATACTAAGTATGATAATAAGGAAAACGAAGAACATAGCTAGTACAATATTCGAAAGTAAATTATTAATAGCAGGGTAAATAACGCCAATACCGCCCAATATCATCCCTATCACAGGGAGTATATAAAATAATTTTATATTATTAGAAAGCAACCAATTTGTTTTTAAAAATGTGTAATAATTCCTTAAGAAGTGGAGTAATAACACTAAGCATAGTAACATGCTACAACGGTTAACGATTACACCTATGCTATTTAGGCTTCCTGATGCACCAATGCTTACATAAGCCATGGAAACAGTGAGCATAAATAAAATAAGTAAACATAAAAGAGATGTATTCTTTTGTTTGAAATATAAGTAAAACACAATAATTAATGTTAAAAAAAAGTAACAAGAAGGTATTACCAATATGTAATGAAAATATTGCTTTAGTAAATCAAATCGACTAATGCTCACATCAATTATTTGTCCGTTAGGCTTCATAATTGTTATCAAGCTTGCCGTACGTAATAAATGATCATGTTTTACATTAGGGACATCCTTTGTATGAATGTTATTTACACTTAAAATAACATCTCCTTCAGAAATTCGAATTCCATCCTCTAATTGTTTATTGTACGAACTAGTTACTACCCATTCCCCATTCTCTTCTTTTAAATCTATACCCAAATAATGCTTGCTGTAAGTAATATACAATAGGTAAGATCCTAGCAATATGTAAATACTTACAGCAAGCATAAACCATATACGTTTAATTATTTTTAGTTCCAAAATCCACTTTCTAAGCGTACATCTTCATCAAACGAATCAAGTATCGCTCTTTGCTCCATAGCTGAAACTCCAATTAATGAAGCTTTTTGTTCTTTTAAGAGTGCAACTAAGTCTGGGTTTTTTTCTAGATGTTGAATTACATTAATCATATTAATCTCTCCTCAATTCATTAGTTTTTTTAGGTAATCTTTACATACTTCATTTATAGCTACATTTTCAAGAGTATCGAATGCTTTAAACTTGTAAACATTCTTAATAGTAATTGCATAGCGTATTGCGCCACCATTTGTCAACTCGTTTTTAGTAGCATTATTATCCAAAAATGCACCTATATCGTCATTATAATAGTTTATAACAGATTTTGAAATATCATTTTTTTGCGATAGTAGATAAATAATAGGCAATGAGTATCTTTTATTTAGCAAATCATTTTTAGGTCCCCAAGTTTTTAAACCTTGAATATCGTTTTTTATTTGTTGGATAATACCTATGTATTTCCCATATTCCTCAACTTCAGAAGATGTCTCTCCTTTTGCAAGCACTTCGCCAATTAAGCAACCCATTGCTGTTAAAGAACCCGACTTTTGTTCAATCATTTGTATATATGATTGCTCATCCCTACAAGTATTGAGTAAATCTAGTTGCTGACCGTTTATACTTCGTAATGCATAATCCTCTAGTATTTGAATAGCAGTACTTTTGTGTTCAAAGGAAGTCTCACGTATAGTTCTAGAAGCCATAACTAGCATAGCTAAAGCAGTATTTAATGATAGTTCGGGTGTTTTAGTCCAACTGTAGTCTGAATCCTTGTCCTGCAAGTCGTCGATAATATCAAACGATAAAATTAAAAGTTCGATAGCTGCGGCAGCTTTATAAATGTCCTCGTTCAAACAATCTGTAAATGCTTCATAATGCCAATAACAAAGCTTACCAAATGAATAACCAACTGCCTTTTTCTCTTCTTTAAAATTTTTTAGCATCGACCGTAGTTCATGACCTATCAATGTCTCGTTTTCAATTAGAATGTCCAATGCTTCATTAATTTGTTCGTCAAGCTCGTGCAATAGTCCTCTCCTCCCTTAAACATATTATTAAATATTATACAGATTAATGGGAAATAATACTAGACACCGAAATTACAAGGGAATATTTTACATAAATCATTAGCACAATATACCGCCAAAAAGTGGCGGTATTTGCGGAAAGCACGCCATTTCTTTATTTAGAAATAGTAAAATAAGTGGCGGTGTTATATTATTGACCGCCATTTTTTGGCGTAAACTCACCATTGAAATGGCGTCCTCACTGATGATACGCTTACATTAAGCTAAGATAAATTTGTATTCTGTTCGTCTACTAATCTTTGAGTTATAAGGTTCATTAGAAATGAGATCGTATGCTATGTATATAAGTTGATTGGAGAGAAGACTGGGCGGCTTCTCGGTATTAGAGTCACATTGAACGCCTATTCAGAACGGAAATCCCCTACGTTTATCGTGATGTGCCATTTTCGTTTAAGCTATTAACAAGGGAATTCTCGAAACACTGGGAGTGATTGAAATGAAAAATGAAGTAACTGAAAACGTTTTAATACTTACAGCTAATTTTTCCTGTACAATTTTTGTCTCTGAAGAAGAAATCACTATTAAAAAACCTTCGAAAGAACAACAATATATTGAACAAATTATTATTGATGCCGAACAACAGGTTTTTAAAGAAACATTAGCAGAGTATAAAAGCAAATCTACATTTTCAAATTTTATTTGCAATATTCCTGGATTTGAAGATACTTTTCAGCAAAGGTTGGACAGTTTTATTGAACAATACGGAATTATAAGAGTATCTGAAGAAAGCCTGCCTATGTTGCCTTTAATAAGTCCATTTACTTCCGAGTTAAACATACATACGCCTGTACTATATATGTCACCAAGCTTTAATATCATAAATGCAAGAGGCAATTGCTCTAGCGCTTCGTCAATTGGAAATGCTATTAAAATTGGAGAAACAGTCGGCCTACCTGTATATCTTCATAATCCTGAAGTAGAAATGGCAATGTCCTCTTCAGGGAAATTTACTGCTGTAAAAGAAGCAAATTGGGCACCCAAAAAATCAGCCGCCAATTTTACCGGTATTTCCATTAGTGACAATGGTATTTCTTTTAATATTTCTACAGCATTTAATGTATGGAATAGAACGTCCATTAAGCATTAATATTAGACTGGATATGGGGTATGGCACAGGTATAGTTATGTGCCTCGCCTCCCTTCCTTAAAATCGTTCTTTATGCCATTTTAATAGGTCGCATTGATGGTTTTTCCGTCGCTCTAACTTCTATCCGACACTCTGGCGCTTCTTTCCATCACTTTGACCTTTCTTTCCATCGCTTTGGCGGTTCTTTCCGTCGTTCTAGCCATTCCTTCCATCGCCCTGACTTCTATCCGTCGCTTTGATCTTTCTTTCCGTCGCTTTGGCGGTTCTTTCCGTCACTTTCGCCTTTCTTTCCGTCGTTCTAACCATTCCTTCCATCGCCCTGACTTCTATCCGTCGCTTTGGCGGTTCTTTCCGTCGCTTTGATCTTTCTTTCCGTCGCTTTGACTGTTCTATCCGTCGTTCTAACCATTCCTTCCACCGCCCTGACTTCTATCCGACACTCTGGCGCTTCTTTCCGTCACTTTGACCTTTCTTTCCGTCGCTCTGATCTTTCTTTCCATCGCTCCAGCCTTTCTATCCGTCGCTTTGACTTCTATCTATCCCTCGGACTTCTATCCGTCACCTTCGCACCTCTATCCTCCACTTTGACTATCTATCATTTATTTCTATCAGGCAATGCAATGATTCTAGTCCTATTCATAAGAAAAAAGGTGCCTCAAATGAACTTTGAGACACCTCTGATTATTAACCTTTTACATAATAAACTTCTTGGCCACTTTCGATGATATGATCAGGCTTCGGTTTACCAGCATTTGCTTTATGACCAGCAATATGTTCGGGACTCTTCTCCCAGTTTTTCCATGCTTCTTCTGATTCCCAACGAACCACAATTAGCACTTCTTCATCACCACGTCGTACTTTTTTTACAAGCACTTGCTTATCAACAAAGCCCGGCTGTTGTTCAAGCAATGATGGACCATCTTTTTTTGCACCAAAACGCTCAACGACTTTATCCGAATTCCCTTCCGTAACGACAATACGTTTAATTTGTACAAACATATTAGTTAAACACCTTTAGAACATCTTCAACTTTTTGAGTTTCAGAAGTTAAACCGCCACCAGATAAATACCAAACTTGTGGATCTAAATAAACGATTTTACCGTTTTTCGCAGCATTAGTAGCACCAACAATTTCGTTTTCAATTGCAGCTTTTGTACCAGACTCACCTTCTGGATTTACAGCAGCATCACGGTCAACTACGAATAAAATATCTGGGTTTGTGTCACGTACATATTCGAAGCTTACATTGTCGCCATGTGTATCGACTTTAACTTTTTCATCAGCAGCTTTCACACCATATACATCATGAATCACACCGAAACGTGAACCAGGACCATATGCAGATAATGAACCTTCATTTGCTAAAACGATTAAAGCTTTTTCTTTAGCTGAAGCTGTTTTAGCTTTAACTTCTTCTACTTTTGCTTCGTATGCAGCAAATGCATCAGCAGCTTCTTTTTCTTTACCAAAAATCTTACCAGCTAATTCAGTTTTTTCTTTGAATGATTCCACGAAATTTTGATCATCTACACCTACAAATACAGTTGGCGCAATTTTAGATAATTCATCGTAAGCAGATGCTTGACGACCAGAGATGAAAATAATGTCTGGATTCATAGAAGAGATTGCTTCAAAATCAGGCTCTTTTAAAGAACCAACATTTACGTAATTTTTATCAGTATATTTGCTTAAGTATTTTGGAACTGATTTTTGTGGAAGTCCTGCAACTTCAACACCTAAAGCATCTAAAGTATCAAGGAAACCATAGTCAAATACAACAACATTCTTTGGTTGCTCTTTAAGCGTTACTTCTTTAAAAGTTTCTTTACCATCCTTGATAGCTGGGATTGTTAGTGGGTAAGCTGTAGCTTCTTCCTTTTGATCCACTGCAGACTTGTTATCGGTTGAAGAATCTTTATCTTCTTTTTTTGCTTCATCTTTAGAACCGCAAGCAGCTAATACTAATAGCATCATCGCCATTAATACAGTAAGTAATTTCCAATTTTTCATTGTAAAATTGCTCCTTTATTTTTCAGATGGACATTTCCATCTATTATTTTTTTAAGAGTTAAAATATACACAAATGCGACAGCCGTCCTGTTCTTGAACAGGGATATCCATATCATAGATTTCCTTAAGCGCATCAGAGTTGATGATGTCATTTGTTGGACCGTCTTTGACAACACGTCCATTTTTTAATGCGACAATATGATCAGAGTATACGGAAGCAAAGTTAATATCATGTAATACGATGACAACCGTTTTCCCCAGCTCATCAACGAGCTTTCGCAAAATTTTCATGATTTGCACAGAGTGCTTCATGTCTAAGTTGTTAAGCGGCTCATCAAGCAAAATATAGTCTGTATCCTGCGCAATAACCATTGCAATAAATGCACGTTGACGTTGACCACCAGATAATTCATCCAAATAATTGTGCTGAAGATCCTCTAAATTCATATATTGAATTGCTTCATCAATCTTTAGCTCATCCTCAGGCTTCAAATTCCCTTTCGAATAAGGAAAACGCCCAAATGAAACAAGCTCACGAATTGTTAGGCGAACATTCATATAGTTTGACTGTTTTAAAATGGATACTCGCTTCGCAAAATCGTCCGATTTCCAACGACGTACATCTGATTTATCGAGTAATACTTCCCCAGTGTCTGCATTAAGTAAACGGCTTACCATTGAAAGCAATGTTGATTTACCTGCGCCATTCGGTCCAATAAAAGACGTAATTTTCCCTGGTGCAACGTCGACACTGACATCTTGAATGACCGGTTTTTTCCCAAAAAACTTAGAGATTTCTTTTACTTGGATCATCCTGCTGACCTACTTTCCTTCAATAATAAGTAGATGAAGTACACGCCACCTACGAAGTTTATAATAACGCTTAGTGTTGTATCGAAATTAAAAATACGTTCGACCATCCACTGTCCACCGACCAAAGCTACAATACTCATCACACAAGAACCTGCGATTATCACAGAGTGCTTGTACGTCTTGAAAAATTGATACGATAAATTTGCCACGATTAAGCCAAAGAATGTAATTGGCCCAACAAGAGCTGTAGAAACAGCAATTAATATTGAAGATAAAATGAGCATACGCTGTACAAGCTTGTCATACGGTACCCCTAAATTAATTGCTGTATCACGTCCAAGAGACATTACATCTAATTGGTTCATGTGACGCCAGCCATAAATAAAGGTAATGATTATGACAACACCTGCAAGCCATACTAAATCCGAATTGACATTGTTGAAGCTTGCAAACATTTTACTTTGTAAGCTTAAAAACTCATTCGGGTCTATTAAAACTTGGAAGAATGTAGTTACGCTTCCCAAAAACGTTCCGACAATCATACCGACAAGCAGCAAGAAATAAATCGGACGTTTTCCTTCCTTGAACAATACGCGATAAAAAATCACCGCAAAGA
Organism: Lysinibacillus sp. NPDC093216; assembly: GCF_050280325.1. NCBI lineage: Bacteria > Bacillati > Bacillota > Bacilli > Caryophanales > Bacillaceae > Lysinibacillus > Lysinibacillus sp. NPDC093216. The sequence goes on from NZ_JBNNVB010000003.1 coordinate 76,663, forward strand.
CAACCATAGCTAAAACAGCTAGTAAGAAATTGTATTTTGCATTAATTACGAATATCGACATAGAGCCAAAGAAGAAATAGATGAACGTTTGAACCATCATATATAATGCATCAAGTCCCATTACACTCGGCGTTAAAATACGGTTATGTGTAATCGTTTGAAAGACTACTGTTGAATAAGCAATCGCAATCCCTGTTAACGACATCGCTACCACTTTAATAATGCGACGAGGAAACGCGTAATGATAGTTACCATTAAGTCCATAAAATACATACAGTAAAATAGATGCTACAGCCAAACCTAGTAAAATCAACATTTTTGTACGGTTACGCATATGCTTTCCCCCTAAATAACATAATTAGGAAGATCGCACTTCCGATGACCCCGACTGTCATACTAATCGGAATTTCATAAGGGAAAATCAGCACACGCCCTATAATGTCGCAGAATAATAAGAACGACATACCTAGTAATGCTGTATGAGGCAATGTCTTAGCAAGGTTATCCCCTTTGAACAGCGAAACTATATTTGGAATGATTAAACCAAGGAACGGTATCACACCAACTGTTAGCACCACCGTCGTCGAAATAAGTGCTACTAACACTAAACCTAAATTCACAACGAATTTATAGGAAAGACCAAGGTTTTTTGCAAAATCCTCACCCATTCCTGCCACTGTGAAACGGTTCGCATAAATGTAAGCTAAAATCAGCACGGGTACACTTATGTATAAAAGCTCATAACGACCTTTCATCATTAATGAGAAATCTCCCTGTAACCATGCAGAAATGTTTTGGATAATATCCGCCTTATACGCAAAGAACGTTGTAATTGACGAAAGGATATTCCCAAACATTAAGCCAATAAGCGGTATAAAGATCGCATCTTTAAACTTTATTCGATTTAATATTTGCATAAACAATAATGTGCCGGCTAAAGCAAATATGAAAGCGAAGGAAATTTTTTGAAAGTACGAGACATTTGTGAAAAACATCATCGAAATTAATATCCCCAACTTTGTAGCATCTAACGTACCTGCTGTCGTTGGTGACACGAACTTATTCCTACTTAAGCTTTGCATAATTAAACCAGCAATACTCATACCTGCACCTGCTAACAAAATTGCTACAAGTCTCGGTATACGACTAATAAAAAATAGTCTAGTTTCTTCTGATTCGAAGTCTAATAGATCACTCGGTTTTATATCAACTACTCCGATAAATAGTGAAACTATAGACAGCACAACAGTTGCTGTTAAAAGATATCTTTTTTTCATTGTAATCCCCGGTAGATTCATTTTTGCTCGTAACACTCATTGAAAATGATTATCATTACTCACGATTCTCATTATAAGCGTGTTTCTATTCTCAGTCAACCTTCAATTGAGAATTATTCTCGTTTTATTTGAGAATCCTTAAAAATGAGTATTCTCAACGGAATATTTACATTTAGTGTTATTTCTGAAGATTAAAATTTCTACATTTTTTACACAAATAAAAAGGTAATTGAGAATAAAATACTGTTTTCTTCTCAATTACCTTATCAAATTAATTATGCCTGCCGCTGCCGCTTCGCTTTCGCGCAGTAAACATTTGTAGCTGCCGCTTCGCTTTCACTACAGATAAACAATGCGTCCGGAATCGGCTTTGTGCTTAGGCCTGCGTGAGGGCCGACACGATGTCGGTCATTTCGGTAATGCCACAGGACGTGGCGTTTTTACCGATGCAGGTCAGTTAGCCGTTATCGCATGGATGCGATGATTTTTAGGCTAACATCCTTTATTAACTACTTTCCGATTCCGTGACATCCGCCGGAGGCTTTGGGCCAACAGAAGTTTTTTGCGCGAAAGCGTAGTGCTAACGCAGTGTCAGCAACGTGTTTTGACTGAGCTTCTCTATTTTAGCGGATGTATGGACACCCACGGAAAAGTGACTTAAAACCACATTCATCTTATCACCTATAGAAATGAGATACTTCAGCTGAAGAAGTTAAGCTATTCGTCGAACGCCTTTTAACCATGCAAAAATAATTAAAATGATTAATATAAAACCGACATATCCCATGACAGCATATAGCTTAGCTACAAGCGTTGTAAAACCGGCAAGACTTGCTAAAAAGGCCAAACCACCGATAAAAACGGCAGTTACCTTAAAACTAGCCTTATTAGGTTTTAAAAATCTCACCATAAATGAATAGAACATCCCCACTGCTGTATTATAAATCATCCCTAATAATGAAAAGGACATCAATAGACCAATCAGAGGATGAATTTCATTTGCCAAAGCTAGCATTGGTATATCAATGCCAACGATTACATTCATTTTTGCAAGAAGAGACAGGTTAATAAGTAGAATTAAAGCTCCAAGCAAAATCCCACCAATAATACCTCCCAGCCCTGCCACTTTTTCATTGCGAATAGACCCACACATAACAGTTAAAAGCGAAAAACATACACCGATATTAAAAGACAAATACAGTACAGCAGTAACCCACCAGCTTGTAGAACTTACCTGTGCTCGTTGTGCAATAACAGCTTGTTCGACAAAGGTTAAATCCATCGTAGCTAATGAATAGATTGCTATTATCGAGACAATTGCTAGCAGATAGGGTGTAGCAATTGCAATAACGTTTATGATGCTCTTCACATCCATCATAACTGTCGCTATAGTAAGTACAATCATACAAATGCTCCCCAGCCAAACTGGTAGTCCAAACATTTGATGTAACGTAGCACCTGCTCCTGCAAACATGATTACTGCTACACCGAATAAGAAGAGCGATAGTAAATAATCCATCACCAAACCTACAGCATTACCTGAAATTTGATAAATTAAATCTTTGTGCGATGTCGTACGTAATCTTGAGCTAATTTGAGCAATGCACATCCCTACAAAGGCAAATCCAACTGTAGCAATAAGTGCACCATAAATTCCTTGAAAGCCATAGCTCGTAAAATATAGTACGATTTCCTGTCCTGATGCAAATCCCGCACCGACGATAATTCCTACATAGGCACCACCGATTTGCAAACTTTTTTTCAATCAGTTCTCTCCCTGTTTATCCTATTATTGGGATCATCACCAAAACGTATGGTTGATTTCCATTCCGACTGGGCGCTTTGTTGTTGCTGTCGCTACGCTTTCGCACAGATAAAACAATTGTTGCTGTCGCTACGCTTTCGCACAGAGCAAAGCTTCTTAGGGGCGTCCAGCCTCCACTCCAATCAACTTATTTATATAGTAGACGTTTTATCAAAAGCCATCCACAACATTTGGTGATGAACCTATTATTGATAGACCTTCTTACTGATTGTTAACTTATCGATTACTTTCATATCAGGTGTATATCCAATTCCGGTCGTTTGCGGCACACGAATATAACCATCCTCTACAATTACTTCAGGTGTAATGATATCCTCATACCAATAATGACTAGAGCCTGCAGTATCCCCAGGCAACACAAAATTAGAAAGCGATGTTAATGCAATATTATGTGCTCGTCCGATTCCTGCCTCTAACATACCGCCACACCAAACAGGAATATTATTTTCCTTACATAAATCATGAATTCTTCTTGCTTCTGTTAAACCGCCTACACGTCCTATTTTTATATTAATAACACCACAACTACCAAGCTCTATAGCTTTTCGAGCATCTTCGTAGGAGGTGATGCTTTCATCTAAGCAAATGGGCGTTTTTAACTTTCGCTGTAGCTTAGCATGATCGACAATATCATCAACAGCTAACGGCTGCTCAATCATTAATAGATTAAATGCATCCAGTTGCTGCAATACATCCATATCGTTCAATGTATACGCAGAATTAGCATCTACCATCAAAGGCAGATCTGGCATTTCAGCTCGAATAGCACGAATAACTTCTACATCGTGACCGGGCTTAATTTTCACTTTTACTCGTTTATAGCCTTTATTTACATGGCCTTTTAATAATTCAATTAATGCATCTGTGGAAGATTGAATACCTACGCTAACACCTACCTCTATTTGTTCCTTAACTCCGCCTAGCGCTTGAGCAAGTGATTGCTTCGTTTGTTGAGCATAAATATCCCAAATAGCCCCTTCAATAAAGGATTTCGCCATGCAATTACGACGAATAGGGGAGAACAAAGCACTGACTTCATCTGGATGCCCTATCTCTTTATGTAACAAGATGGGGATTAAGAAGTCTTCAAGCATATGCAATGTTGTTTTTAACGTCTCTTCTGTATACCACGGCGCTACAAAGGCAACAGCTTCTCCCCATCCTACAGTTCCTGATTGATCTATCGCTTCTATAAGTAAGAACTCTTTTTCATCAATTGTGCCAAAACTCGTTGTAAACGGTGCTTTCATAGGCATTTTTATATGTCTCACTGTAATCTGTTCTAATTTCACAAGATTTCACTCCTTATCCTTATTATAAAGCTAATAAGGAGCGTCTGACTAATAGATAGCTATGAACATAGTCCTTATTCTTTTTTACTCGAACAATTGCATAATTTTGTTCAAACAATGTCGTTAAAATAGTACGTACTTTATAACGCCAGTCCTCTGCAAGCCCTGGACTCTCCACTTTCATCTTTTGTGAAAATTGAGGAATGGGCAATAAATAGGCGTCCTTATTATATGATTGCTCTTGCTGAAATTCACCATCAATATCGAGCACTGGTAAGCCATCTACCGTTAAAGACCACGGTACAATTCCGTCAGCTTCTTCTTCCAGTTCATCTAAGGAGTCCTCCACTCGGTCGCGTTCAATCCACCATTCAACAACAATTCGATCTGAAGGTAGCCCATCGTTAAAATCATCCTTGAGCGGTCCATAATAATCATTTTCGTACTGAAAACTAAAGGCATTGAGCTTCAAAAATGATAAATTAGCCATACATGCTTCTAGCGGATCAAATAGCCAAATCACAAGCTGAAACCCATGTTCTTTTGCATATTCCTGTTGGGCATGCTTTAATAATTCACCTACACCTTGTTCACGATATGTTTTCTCCACACCAATCATGTGTGAGTGTAAATATATTTTCCCATGTCGACAGCCAACAAAGCAGTAGTTAAAGCCAATCAGCTTTTCGTCTAAATACGCTCCAAGGATTAATCCACCATTTTGTACAGCTGCTAACAATTGATGTGAGGGAATAGCCTGACTCCCCCAGATACTTTCATTCAAAATTTGTACTTCTGCAATCTCTGTAGGTGCCATTATTTTTTGAATACGTACTCTCTCTAACATTATGCTGATCCCTCCTTTGTATTCCCCGACTCCAATGCTAATAATACCGCTCTTGTAAGGATTTCAACCCCCGTTACAAGCCTCGCCTGCTTAAATTTCATCTTTGGATGATGTAGGCCTGGTGTTACACCACAGCCTAAACCTAACATCGTAGATTTTAAATGCGGGCGTTGAACTGCATAGTGATGAAAATCTTCTCCTCCAGGTGTATGAACCGGCTTTCTTAAATTCGACAACCCGGTTGCTTGCACGATTGCTTGCTCCATAATATATTGAGCAGTTGGGTCTACCTCAGCAGCTACTACATTTGCTACTGTACGTAATTCAATCTGCACTTTATGCAAGACCTTGGAAGAATCAATAACCCTTTTTACTCCCTGCACAAGTGCATCCATCACATCATTTTGTTGAGCTCGTATATCAATGGTAAACGATGCACTTCCAGGAATAATATTGCCGGATTCTCCTCCAGCATGGAATTTGGTCATCTTAATTGATACAGGAACCATTGGGTCAGTATGAAGCGTTCTTAAATCTTCGATAATAGTTGCTCCTACTTCAATAGCGTTCACGCCGAGATGCGGTCTTGCAGCATGAGCATCTTCTCCAATGATTTCCCCCTCAAGTAATCGAGAGGCTCCATGATACAATGCGGCACAATATGTACCATCTTCAAGCTCATGGACAGGCCTTACATGGACACCAAATAAAAAGTCTAAATCATCAATGATTCCTTCTTTTAAAACTGATAAAGCACCAGTTCCCTTTTCTTCAGCTGGTTGAAAAATCACACGAATTGTACCGTTGAATGATGGAGCAAGCTCTTTCAAAAGTAATAGAGCACCGATTGCCATCGTCATATGTCCGTCATGGCCACAGGAGTGATTCGCACGAAATTCACCATCTACTTCCTGCCATAACGCATCAATGTCCGTACGCAAACCGACTTTAGGACTACCACTTCCTACATCAACATAAAGTCCTGTACTGTTTTTAAAGCGTATTGGTGAAAACCCTTCACGTGTTAGTAAATCAACAATATAATTTGTTGTTTCTACCTCATGCCAGCTTATTTCTGGATTCGCGTGCAAATACGTGAAAATCTCCATTAATCTTGGCCTCAAACGACTTAAAGCTTCCTTCATAGCATCCAACCCCTTAAATTATCATACTATTAAGATTATTATAACGAAAATGAAACCTTTTCACACAAAAACATATTCCCTCATTCAGAAAATTAACTACATAATACAGTTTATTACATTCAGACTGTAGATAATTTATTACATCGAGTCATAAAGTACATTCAATAATCATCTTCTATACACTTCTAATAATTAGAAGATGCTGATTTTCGCTACAGGCTAGAATAATATGCCTACATAAGTAAAATTTAAGGCTTATCATCGAAGATTGGGGATGATATTTGATCAATTATGCCTCGGCATAATTGCGTCCGAAATCGGCTTTGTGCCGCCCAGCAGAAACGGAAATCAACCACACTTTATGTGATGACAAAATATCAACAAAAAAAGATGCAAGTACAGTTATTTGAATAACTGCATTTGCATCTTTTGATTAATTAATACCTCGCATAGCTTTTGAAATAATTGGCGAAAGTACTAATATTATTATCCCTAAAACAATTGATAATGAGCCTAAGAAACCGAAGTATGTGAATTCACTTACCACTTCATAGACTTTTACAAGTTGTGCGTTGATTGCTTGCGCTGCTGCGCTTGTTAAGAACCAAAGTGACATCGTTTGTGCAGCAAAAGCCTTTGGAGCCAATTTTGTAGTAGCTGATAAACCTACTGGCGATAATAATAACTCCCCAACTACAACTAAAAAGAATGATAATACTAACCACAATGGGCTTACTAAATCTGTACCACCAGATAAATACGCTGGAATCATCATCACGACGAATGACATTCCTGCAAAGAACAATGCATAAGCAAATTTACGCGGTGTAGATGGTTGCTTATCTCCCCACTTCAACCATAACATGGCAAATAATGGAGCCATTGTAACAACGAATAAAGGGTTTAACGATTGGAACCAAGAAGATTGAATATGGAAACTACCAATATCTAATTGTGTACGACCATCTGCAAACGTTGCTAAAATAGTTGCCCCTTGTTCTTGGATTGCCCAAAACATTACAGCTGATATAAACAAAGGAATATAAGCGAGCACTCGAGACTTCTCGTCCTTCGTTGTTTTCTCACTGCGATACATATAAATAAAGAACACTGTTGGAATTACAATACCTAGCGTCGTAATAATTAAACTAAAAACATTCATTGTTAGTACGCCAGTTTTAATACCAATTGCCCCAGCAATAATAATAAGTAAAGCTATAATCCCAAATCGAGTAAAGACTTTTTTACGTTCTTCAGGTAGTAACGGGTTGTTTACCTGCAACCCTGCTATCCCTAAATATTTTTTCTCTGTTAATTTATAAATAATTAAACCAATAAACATTCCGATCCCTGCTAGACCAAAGCCTAGATGGAAATTATACTTTTGTCCAATTGTTCCGACAATTAAAGGTGCAAGGAATGATCCCATATTAATACCCATATAGAAAATTGAAAAACCTGCATCACGGCGACTATCTGTTTCAGAATACATATCTCCGACAATGCTTGAAATGTTCGGTTTTAATAAGCCTGTTCCAATAACAATAAAGAACATTGAAACAAATAACATGCTTACGCCACCAGGTAACGCTAGCAGGAAATGCCCAAACATAATGAATACGCCACCATAGAAAATGGTTCTACGTGTACCTAGTATTCGGTCAGCAATCCAACCACCGAGAATCCCTGACATGTAAACCATTGATCCGTAGATAGCCATAATGGAGTTCGCTGTTCCACGATCTAGGCCTAAGCCGCCTTCATGCAATTCATAATACATAAAGAAAATCAGAATTGCTCGCATACCATAGTATGAGAATCGTTCCCAAAATTCAGTGAAAAATAATGTAAAGAGCCCTTTTGGGTGTCCGACAAAGCCATTTTGAGGGACGGATTTTACAATTTCATCTTTAGTAGACATAAAAATATCCTCTCCCGATTTCATTATTCAATGATAATATTATTACCCATTTACAATGGATAAAAACTTTATTTCATCATACTAAAGCGTTTTCAAAACTTTTTCAAGAGTTTTAAAAAATGTTGAAATTTTGGACCTTTTCTTTAAATTCAGAATGATTTTCGTTGAATTATAGCAAACCTATTGATATTCCTAAGTTTTCTGATTCTTTAATACCCACTAAATTATAAATCGTTATAAAATTATTCTAAAATATTTTATAGTCAGACTTTTTACTTTTTAAACAAAAAAGCTTGTATTATCTATAATTTCATTCATAGCGATATAAATTCTCTTTTTCGATTACAAAAAAGCACGCTAGAAACACAATGTGCTTCTAGCATGCTTTTAAAACAATGATGTTATTCATTATTTAATGACATATTGTTGGAATTTTGCATAATCCGCTTCTTTTAACTCTAGCGTTAGCAGCGTACCATTTTCTTCATATGCTGTTCCAAAGACAGAGGCGTATTCATTTAAATAAGAGACAATATTCCCCTGTTCATACGGAATGAGCATATTACATGTTACATAATCAGAGAAAATATGCTGACGTATCATTTGCAATAATTCTTCTAATCCATTCCCTTGCTTCGCAGAAATCCAAATATTATCACCGCTAATAACAGGATAAGGAACGTCTGCTATATCCGCTTTATTATACACATAAATTGTCGGAATCCCTTCAACGCCAACTGCCTTAAGCGTTTCATTTGTTACATCCATCATAAAGCCGTGCTCAGAATTGGAAACATCTACAACATGGAGTAGTAAGTCGGCGTCACGAGCCTCTTCCAACGTTGAGCGGAATGCCTTCACTAAATGATGCGGTAATTTACTAACGAAACCAACTGTATCTGTTAATAGGAATGTCTTTTTGTCAGATAATTCTATTTGACGGACGGATGTTTCAAGTGTGGCAAAAAGCATGTCCTTCTCAAACACTTGTTTATGATCTTCCTGTCCTATTTTCGAAAGCAACTGATTCATAATAGTTGACTTACCAGCATTCGTATAGCCGACAATGGAAACGACAGGGATAGCATTTTTACGTCGTTGTTTACGCTGCGTCTCTCGTTGCTCCTTTACATGCTCAAGCTCCTTCTTTATTTTAGAAATCTGATCCTCAATTTTCCGACGGTCCAACTCGAGTTTTGTCTCACCAGCACCACGGTTTTTAAAGCCACCACCTGTGCCACCACCTTGACGGCTGAGAGATGCATGCAAGCCGACTAAACGAGGTAGCATATATTGCAATTGTGCTAACTCGACTTGCATCTGTGCTTCACTTGTTTTAGCACGACGTCCAAAAATATCTAAAATCAACATCGTTCTATCAATAACCTTCGTCTCTAAATCACGCTCTAAATTACGGATTTGTGAAGGTGATAATTCATCATTAAAAATCACTAAATTCGTTTGTGCTTCATCATAAAAGTTTTTTATTTCTTCAATTTTTCCAGTACCAACATAATGAGATGGCGTAATGCGCTCTAAATTTTGTGTGACAATGCCGGCAACTTCAACATTCAAAGCTTCAGCTAAATTTTTTAGCTCCTCCATCGAATAATCAAAATGCTCATCATTCCGTAGATTTACGCCAACTAAAACAGCTTTTTCCAACAATATATCTACTTCTTTAATTCTATCCATCCACAAACCTCCCACCAAACTTTGGTGCTACTACGACAAATTTTCTTCATCTTACCATATAATGTCCTAATTCGTGTCGTTTAACATATATATCGTAAAAAATGCGCCTTTATGCAAAAGGCGCATTTCATTTTTACTTACGTTCTTCTTTTAGTAATACTTCAGTACGATTGAATTCGTCTTCAATATCTTTATTCGGTTTATATGTCAAAATGCTGACAATAACCGCTACAATTAAGCATACTAAGAAGCCTGGAACAATCTCATATAATGTATCAGCTAAGAACTTTATTTTCCCCCAAACAAAGGCAGTTGCTGCACCTGCTACCATCCCACTGAGCGCTCCGTAATTCGTTAATTTTCTCCAATATAAGGACAGCAATATTACAGGTCCGAACGCTGCACCGAAACCAGCCCAAGCAAAGCCTACTAAGTCTAAAATAGAACTATCTGGATTCCATGCTAAAATCCCTGCGACAATAGCTACAACTAAAACAGCCACACGACCAACAAAGACATAATGTTTATCATCTGCTGTTTTATTAAATAGAGCCTTGTAAATGTCTTCAACAAGCGCAGACGAAGTAACAATTAATTGCGATGAAATTGTACTCATAACTGCGGCTAAAATGGCAGCTAGCATTATACCTGCAATAAATGGATGGAATAAGATTTGACCAAGTACAATAAATACTGTCTCAGCGTCCTTTAATTCACCTGCATTTTGCTCATAATAAGCCACACCTACTAAAGCTGTTGCAATCGCTCCGAATAAACTTAATATCATCCAACCAATACCGATACGACGAGCCTGCGTTGTTTCTTTTACTGAGCTTATGGCCATAAAGCGGACGATAATATGTGGTTGTCCAAAATAACCTAGTCCCCATGCAAGTGATGAAATAATTACTGCAGCAGTTGCATTTGAAGATAATAAGCTTAGGTGTTCAGGATTTACAGCTTTAATGGATGTTATTGTATCTCCAATTCCACCTGTCAAAAACAAACCAAATAACGGTACACTTATAAGTGCAAAAAACATAATAAGTCCTTGTAAAAAGTCTGTATAACTAACTGCTAAAAATCCTCCAAACAATGTGTATGCCACAACAACAGCAGATACAATTAATAAGCCAGTATGGTAGTCATAGCCAAATGAGCTATCAAAAAACTTACCCCCTGCAACCATTCCTGAAGAAACATAAAATGTAAAGAAGATTAAAATAATGATACCTGACGCAATTCTTATTAGTTTAGTGTTGTCTCGTAAACGATTATCTAAATAACTTGGAATAGTAATTGAGTCATTAGCAACTTGTGTATATACACGCAGCCTCGGTGCTACTAATAGCCAATTCAAATATGCGCCAATTGTTAAACCAACAGCAATCCAAGCTTTGGAAAGTCCAGCTAAATAGATTGCACCCGGCAAACCCATTAACAGCCAGCCAGACATATCTGCTGCACCCGCGCTCAGCGCTGTAACAGCAGGGCCTAGCGAACGCCCCCCAAGCATGTAATCCGTTAAATTTGATGTTTTCCTAAATGCATACCAACCTATTCCTAGCATGGCGATCATATAAATAATAATCGCAAGTAATTGATACATGTTTTCAGACATACTTTTCCCCCTGTTTCCCCTTGGTGTGTTGTTGCTGACGCTTTGCTTTCGTTACAAAAACAATTGCTGAAATAAATTAAAATGTCAGTATAATTAAAATACCACAAATATACAAAATATCCTATAAATATTCAAAAAGTGTATTCTGAAATTTATACTAGCATTGCACTTCAAAAAGTGTGTTAAACTAGTGCCATCTATAACACGATAAAGAAGGCGAAACGTATGACATTTGAAGAAATGAAAACTCAGCTTATGGAGCGGATTTTACAGCAGCAACTCGTTACTGCTACGATCAGTCAACCACGTATGAAATCAAACGAAGTAAAACGTATAAAGCTAAAACCATTATTACTTAAGGATACTTATCATATACAAGTTGAATATCAATTTGAACGTATTTTAAAACATGAAAATGTTCTATTAGAAGATTTTCATGAGAAGCTAGAAGCATTTTTTAACGATTACCGTCAAGCGCATATTGATTTTATTGATGAAAATATACAAGTACAGCTATCAAAAAAGAACAAAGTCCTATGGAAATCTGATAAATCCTCAACGCCAAAGCAAGTTAATTTAGCGCATAATCGCAAGAAAAACTATTTACTGGCAGAGGATAAGCCGTACCCATTTTTAATTCGTCTTGGTGTGCAAACAGAAGAAGGCAAAATAAAGAAACAAAAATACGATAAGTTTAAACAAATCAACCGCTTCATTGAATTTATTGATGATGCATTAAGCTATTTGCCAAAGGATCGTCAAGTTCGTATTTTAGATTTTGGTTCAGGCAAATCCTATTTAACATTCGCCCTATACCATTATTTAAAAATCGAAAAAGGCTTAGACATCCGTGTCACTGGTTTGGATTTAAAGAAGGAAGTTATTGAAGAATGCTCACGAATTGCACAGGATTTAGGCTATGAGCAGCTCGAATTTCTAGTAGGAGATATTAATGATTATAATGAGGAGTCTGCTGTGGACATGGTGGTAACTCTACACGCTTGTGATGTTGCCACTGATATGGCATTAGCACGTGCTGTGAAATGGGGAGCAAGCGTTATTTTAAGTGTCCCTTGTTGCCAGCATGAGCTAAATCGCCAGCTTAATACACCAGCATTAGATATCATGCTTCAACACGGTCTCGTACGCGAACGTTTTGCAGCGCTCGCAACAGATGCAATCCGAGCGGAAATTTTATCCCACGTTGGCTATGAAGCACAATTGCTAGAGTTTATAGATATGGAAAATACACCAAAAAACATTTTAATACGAGCCTATCATACAGGTAAAAAGCCGAGCTCTGAACAGCGAGCCAATTATGATGCCTTTATAAAGTTGCTAAATGCCAAGCCATTTTTAGCAAATGAATTACAAGCTTACTTATAAAATTCGCTGTATTTATGGTCGCAGAGTAAATTTTCTCTCTTCTTTCGCGGGCATTTTATGAGGATGCGAGGGTATTCGCTTTCCTTCCGCGGGTATTTCTAATTTGCGCAATTCAAATTAACAGGGCGGTCCAATAATTTCTGGACCGCCCTTACTATTATAGTTCTTGTCGTAATGCTTGAATAACGTCAATTTTCGTGGCCTTACGTGCTGGACGATAGCCTGAAATCATTGCTACCCCAATACTAATCGCTGATGCAATAAGAACAAGCTGCCAAGGAATAAGGGAAAATGTAATGTCATTTCTACTAAAAGCATCTTCCCCTGTTGCAGCTTTTAGAATTAAAGGTAATGCAGCATTTGCTACAAAGCTAATAACATATGAAATGGCTACCGCTATCAACGTACCAATAATACCAATGAATGTACTTTCCATTAAGAACAATCGTTGAATAAGCTTAGGACTTGCTCCAATCGCCTTTAAAACACCAATTTCTCGAGTTCGTTCTGTAACAGCCATTGTCATTGTATTGAAAATGCCAATCGAGGCGATCAAGACAGCAATTGTTCCTACAAATATTAAACCAATTTTTAAAACTAGGAAAAATACATTCATTTGATCCAATTGTTCAGTAACTGAATAAACGCTATAGCCCTTGTCTTTTAGTTTGTCTAATATCGGCTTTACATTTTCCATGCTATCTGCAAAAATATTAAATTCCGAATAAAACATTTCATCCTCTTTAACATTACCAGGTGCTGCTAAATTTGTAGCTATCATCGGCTTTTGCTCTGTATCCATATAGATAGAGTTATTGATCATCCAATCATAAGAAGGCTTCTTCATAACACCGACAATCGTATATTTCATTTTCTTTGTCTCTTCTGCCCCATCAGTACGTGGCATTAATGATAACTCGATCTCTTTACCAATTAATGAGTCCTTATAACCTTCCTCACTACCATTATAATACGTGTCTTCTGCTTCAGCTTTTTTACTCTTTTCCTCAATAATTTTACGCTCAGCATCATTGACTAATGTTTGAGCAAAATGATAACCTACAACGATTTCGTTTGGCTTTGTTGGATACTTTCCTTCTTCAAGCTTGCCATTCACTTGCTCAAAATCATGCATATTAGCAACGAATAAATCTGATTGTGTATCACGGTCCTCAAAAAATGAATGTGCAGATGCATTGACAGTAATCGTTTCGAGTACTGTTTCCACATGTTCTATACCTTTTATTTCATGTATTTGGTCCTCTGTAAATTGATCATTACCAAACACTTGAATTTTCGTCACTTTTTCATTTGATAATATTTCATTACGTATGGAATCCTGAAGCCCAAACCCAACTGATGCGAGGACAATCAAAAATGCACAGCCCATCGTTGCCGCTAGCACGGTCATAAACACACGTAATTTATTTTTCTTTATATGCTGTTTAACAAAATCTAATTGATCTTTAAATAACATATTATGCTTCCTCCTTTACAAGTTCCCCATCGTACATGCGGAAACGTCGATGTGCTATCGTTGCTACTTCCTCGTCGTGAGTAATGATGACAAATGTTAAACCAAGCTCACGGTTTAGGCTTTGAATGAGTAGCAATATATCTTGCTCTGTTTCCGAATCAAGACTTCCTGTCGGCTCATCCGCCAACAAAATAGGAGGATTTGTAATTAAGGCTCTTGCAATACTTACACGCTGTTGCTGACCACCCGATAATTCATTTGGGTAATGGTCTGCCACCTCTGTTAACCCAACCTTGTCCATTAATTTTTTTACCTTTTCTAGACGCATGTCTTTCTTGATACCCTGTAACTTCAAAGGTAGTTCAATGTTTTCAAATGCCGTTAAGCCTGGCATCAGTTGAAAGTTTTGAAAGATAAATCCGAACTGTTGCAAGCGAAAAGCAGCACTTTCTATTTCAGTGAGATGAGCTGTTTCCATTCCGTGTACCTTAATAGATCCTTGCTCAGATTTCATAAATCCAGCTAATATTTGTAATAAGGTTGATTTCCCGGAGCCACTTTTACCAACAATTGCGACAATCTCTCCTTTTTTCACCTCAAAATTGACACCCTTTAATACCGGAACCTGCTTTTCCTTGCCTTTCTTTCCAATTAAAAATGTATGTTGTAAGTTCTCGACTTGAATCATTTTCAAAAAACTCCCCTTTCACCTTCTTTAGATTCATCACCAAAACGTGGGGGTTGATTTCCGTTCCGGCTGGGCGCTTTCCTAGGGGCGTCCGATGAGCCGCTTCACTCGCGAGGCTCGCTCCAGGGTCTCGGGCCAGCACGATGCTGGTCACGAAGGCGTTATCACAGGACGTGATGGTTTTAGCCTTCGTTCCTCTATTGCTGATCCCCAAGGAGTCGCCCAGCCTCCACTCCAATCAACTTCTATACATGAATATGTTTTTAACAAATATCATCCCAATTGGTTATTAACCCTTCTTTCTTCATTGTAGTAAATAATTCTTAATAAAGTTGAAGGATAAAAATGAAGATATTCTTAAGAAAATGGAAAACTATTAGCAAAACAATTCCTTTACATTCTCTTTACAATTCATCCGAAAATTTTTCGAAATTTTATGTCCGAATAGTATCTTTTTGTATTAAACAGAGGAAAATCTCTTTATAAAACCTATCTTAAAGGCATTTTTCCTGTATTAGTAAAAACAAACACAGTGATACCTTTCTTATTTTGTGAACAAATTTTATATTACAGGATTGTAAAGTTTTCTGTAGAATTGAAGAATTTTATGTAGATAATTTAAAGATTTTGTTATGATAGTAAAGTTTAGAGGCTAATTTATTTATATCCAGGAGGATTCGATTTACATGCTTAACTCAAAAAAACAAGACCCTTTCTTTATAGCTTTGCATAAAATTGCTGAGAATATGAGAGAGGCTGTACATTACGCAAATGATTTTCGTATTAACAGTGTGGCTGACTTAAAAGAGATTAGCATTACTATGAAAAATTACGAAACAGCTGGTGATAAGCTCATTCATGAACTAATCGTGATGCTAAACAAATCATTTATGACACCTATCGAACGCGAAGACATTCTAGAATTCGCCATTCGTATGGACGACGTATTAGATGGTACGGAGCATTGTATCGCTCATTTTGAGATGTTCTCTCTAACTGAGGTTGATGAATCAATGCGTACTTTCTTAGGCTATATTTCAAAAAGTGCTGATGAAATTGTTAAAGCAACGGAAGAGTTAAAGAAAAAGAATCTTATTGGCATGCGCCCACACTCAATTCTTATTAAGGACTATGAACGTGAATGTGATGAAGTACAACGTTCGTCTATTAAACAACTATTTTTAAATGAAAAAGATCCAATTCGACTTATTAAATATAAAGATATATATGAACAACTTGAAGATATCGCTGATCATTGCCAAAACGTTGCAAATACTATGGAAACAATTATCATGCGTAACGCGTAATTAGGAGATGGGCACTTACAATGAACACAATCATTATACTAACTGTTCTGGTCGTTATCTTTGCCCTAACATTTGACTTTATCAATGGTTTCCATGATACAGCAAATGCTATAGCAACCTCAGTTTCCACTAGAGCATTGAAACCTCGTGTAGCTATCATGATGGCTGCGACGATGAACTTTATAGGAGCTATTACCTTTGTCGGTGTTGCAAAGGCTTTAACAAAAGACATTGTAGATCCTTTCTCTTTAAATGCTTTTGATGGAGACACGACCGGATCAGTCGTTATTTTAGCAGCATTAATCTCCGCTATTATCTGGAACTTACTAACATGGTATTTCGGTATTCCATCGAGTTCTTCACATACTCTGATTGGGTCCATTGCTGGTGCAGCAGTTGCATCTGCTGGCTTCGGAGTTTTAAACTATGGCGGTTTTACTAAAATCCTTATGGCCCTAGTGCTATCACCAATTCTTGCAATTTGCGCCGGCTTTATTATGATGACACTGTTTAAATTATGGTTTAAAAACTTAAATTTATATCGTACGAATAAAGGTTTCCGTACAATGCAAATTTTCACTGCCGCAATTCAATCTTTTACACATGGTACTAACGATGCACAAAAGGCAATGGGGATTATGACGATGGCGTTAATCGCTGGTGGTTTGCATTCAGGAGATGACATTCCTTTCTGGATACGAGCTGCAGCGGCAACTGCAATGGGGCTTGGTACTTCTATCGGCGGCTATAAGATTATTAAAACAGTCGGCGGTAAAATTATGAAAATCCGTCCTGTGAACGGAGTTGCAGCAGATTTAGCATCTGCATCAGTCATCTTCGGTGCTACATTAATTCACCTACCAGTATCTACAACACACGTTATTTCTTCCTCTATCATGGGTGTTGGCTCTGCACAACGTGTACGTGGTGTGAACTGGGGGATGGCGCGAAAAATCGTAACTACTTGGGTTATTACAATGCCAATTTCTGCAGTTATGGCAGCTATTATTTACTTTTTGTTATCGTTATTCTTTTAATTTGAAAGCATACTAAGACTCCTGTTCCTTGTTGAACAGGAGTCTTTACATTGTCACACGACAAAATGTGACACATCCTTTACACTATGTTAAAAGGAGGATAGTACCTACAATGAAAACTTTTTCAGCCTTTATAACAGCCCACGCTAAAGCTATCGTAGCCTTATGGTTCGTAATTTTCATTACTATGGCTATGTTTGCCATACAACTTCCAAGTAAGCTTCATGGAGATGGTTTTTTTGTTAAAGGCGATCATACCTACGTAACAAATGAGCTTGCGAAAACATTTGATTTGCCTTCCGATACAATTTTGGTCGTCTTCAATCCAGCTGACGATAAGAAAATTCAAGATACAATAAAAAAATTAGAAAAAGTTAAGGAGATTCATTCAATCCAGTCACCACTTGATGATGCTTCTTTACAAAAGAATGGTATAGCTTATGCCATGATTCATATGAAAAATAATGTTGATCATCTACCTGATGTTGTGAAAGACATCCGTTCATTAATAGAGGATGACGGTGTGAGCATTACAGGCGGGCCTGTTATTTCAGCAGACATCAATACAGCAAGTCAAAAGGATTTAGCATCAGCGGAAGCAATAGGCTTACCAATAGCTATCATAGTGCTATTACTTGCTTTCGGTACTGTCGTAGCCTCAATCTTACCCATCATTATCGGCATTGTTACTGTTGTAACTGCGTTTGGAATTTTGACTTTGTTTAGCGGTAATATCAATTTATCAATTTTTGTATTAAATATAGTACCAATGCTTGGACTTGCATTAAGCATCGATTTTGCCTTGTTGTTTATTAATCGATATCGCGAAGAACGTGCCCATGCATCCATTGTACAGGCTATTCAAACAGCGATAGAGACAGCTGGCCGTTCTATCATCTTTTCTGCTGTTTGTGTCATGATCGGCTTAGGTGCCATGATTGTCATTGACGTCGAAATTTTTCACAATATCGCTTTAGGAGGCACAATCGTTGTATTTCTTGCAGTACTTTCTGGCTTAACCTTGCTACCTGCTACGATGATGCTAATAGGAGATAACCTAAATAAATGGCGTTTGTTACGTGTAAAGCCTGGTGGAGCAAATCGTTGGCGTGGCTTTGCTGGCTTTGTCATGAAACATCCAGTGACCATCGTTATTGTGGCATTACTATTACTAGGTATTGGTATGATTCCGTTGAAGGATATTAAACTTACAATTCCTCAGGTGGATTCATTACCAACAAAATATGATGCACGTGCAGCTTATGATCAGTTAGATAAAACATTCGGACTTGGCGATACCTCAACTTTATATTTGCTAGCAGAACGTAAGGAAGGCTGGGAAGATCGTGAGGCAAGAGAGCTTATTTTCAATATTCAAGAACAATTACTTGATGACCCTCTAGTGAGTCATGTATCAACCATTTATACGACGGCTAACATTAAATCTCCCGAGGAACTGACTGCTTCTTTGAAAATTCCTCAAATGGCAGAACAATTAACACCAATACTAAATACGTTTTCTAAAGATAAGCAACTCTTTATCCCAATTACATTGGATGCAGCCGGTTCATCAACTACCGCTCAACAATTCGCTCGAACATGGAAAGATAAAGATTTAGGTGTGGATTTTGCTCTTGGAGGTCATGCGAAATTCAATCAAGAAATTTTCGATGAAATCTCTAATAAAATTTTCTTGGCTGTATCCATTATTATCGTTTCAACGTTCTTTATATTAATGCTCGCTTTCCGCTCTATTTTAATCCCACTGAAAGCGATTATTATGAATATCATTGGACTTTCCTCAGCCTTCGGTATTCTCGTCTATATTTTCCAATACGGACATTTGGGGATTGAAGCCGGTACAATCGTCCTTATTATCCCGGTGATTGTATTTTGTCTTGTATTCGGCTTAAGTATGGATTATGAAGTCTTTTTAATATCACGCATTCAAGAGGAATATCAAAAAGGGGCGGATAATACACGTGCTACGATTGACGGTCTAACCTCTACAAGTCGTATCATTACGTCAGCAGCACTTATTATGATTGTTATTACAGGGGCGTTCGCTTTTACAGATGTAATGCCAGTGAAGCAAATTGGGGTTGGTATAGCTATTGCAGTCGCCCTCGACGCAACTATTATTCGTCTCATGCTCGTTCCAAGTCTTATGAAGCTATTTGGGGACTGGAATTGGTGGCTCCCCTTCGCGAAGAAGCAAAAATAAAAAATCCGCAACCTTCCGTGAGCTCTTCCTCACGCAAAAGTTGCGGATTTTTCCTTATTTTGAATAAATACGGTCGTACCATTCTTTTGCTGCTTCTACCTCAGGCATCGTTAGCTGATGGCCATAATTAAACCATACAGTTGCCACATCTGCCCCAGCCGACGATAAAAGTGCCTCTAAATCCTCAGATTCCTGAGCAGTACACATTGGATCATTCGTTCCAGCACCGATAAAGACAGGGATTGAAGAAAGTGTAGGCAATTCAATATCACGTCTAGGCACCATTGGATGATGCAGTATGGCACCTGCTAGAGCATCCTCATAATGGAATAATAGGCTAGCAGCAATATTTGCGCCATTAGAGTAGCCGATAGCAACCACCCGATTACGGTCAAAGCCATACTGCTGTGCTGCTTCTAATAAAAAGTCATTTAATTCCTTCGTACGGAAAATTAAATCCTCTATATCAAAAACACCTTCTGCTAAACGACGGAAAAAGCGTGGCATACCATTTTCAAGGACATTTCCACGAACACTTAAAATGCTTGCTGTATCATCAATTTCCTTTGCAAGGCCAATTAAGCTTTGTTCATTTCCACCTGTACCATGTAACAGTAAAAAAATCGGTTTTGTTTCATCTGTTCCTTTATGAAAAACGTGCTGCATTTACAGTCCACCTCTCGATTATCTTGAATTCGAGATAATTGTAGCCTGTGGCAAAATTAAATTCAAGCTCTTTGACTTATTAATTTCTCGATTTTCACTATTTGGCTGTTCCTCATGGTCTTTATAAAATTTCGTAATCGTAAATACAGAAAATAAACAAACAGCTATAACAACAACAATAACTATTCCCACTATTTTTTTCCCATTCATTCGTTCTTATCCCCCGAATTACTTATTTCTTTTTACGAAAACCTTCTTCTAGTAAATATTCTTTCGCAGCTTCTTGTGTACCAAAGGCTTCCTCTAAATTTTCACCATGATAGACATTCCAAGAACGTTGCTCAAAGGCTAGCTTTAATTGAATACCTTCACGATTTTGCCAAATCTCTTCAATCGGATCTTGCTCTTCTTCTTCTTCCGATAAATATTGAATGGCATCTTCAATAATTTCACGAAGTTGTTGTTCATCGTAGTCACGAATATTGACTAGACCTTTATCACTTGCTTCTTTCTCGTAGCGCAATAAATCACCAACAAAGACGAAGCCGTTGCCATTTGGGTGTAGCTTTTCAACAACAATGGTCTTTTCGTAAAGGCTATCCATAAAGTGATAATTTAAGCGTTTTAATGAAATTTCCTTCTTCGTAAGTTCAGGAAATGAGTCGATGATGGCTTGCTTTTGTTCAAATGTTAGCATATAAAAATGCTCCTTTTCTATTCAATCTACCTTACAGTATAACTTATTCTTCCTGTTATATCGAAATAAAATAGGTAGTACTAAAAGTAAAGTTTGATGTCTATAACGTGTATGTTGATTTCCGTTCCGATTGGGCGCTTTCCTGGGGGCGTCCGATGAGCCGCTTCGCTTCGCTGCAGGGTCTCATCTGTGACGCTAATCCCCGAGGAGTCGCCCAATCTCCACTCCAATCAACTTATTCGCATAGCATACGTTTAAACAAAACGCCATCCCTAAATTAAGATGAGAGACCCAAATTAGAAAATCACATCACTATAACGTAGAAGGCGTTATCACAGGACGTGACGCTTTTAGCCTTCTTTCCTCTATTACTAATCCCTAAGGAGTCACCCAGTAGGAACGAAGATCAACGTATATACATGACATACTCTTTAACAAAATTGATGATGAGACAAGAAATCAGAGCCTAATCATTTTTCCTATAAAGACAAAAAAATCCGCTTAAACTCCCAGGAAAAAGCAAGAGCACAATGATGTTGCTCATACCTTGTCCACGGAAAGCGAAGCGGATTTTACCTTTTACAATTATGCCAGAATTCTTACGGAAGACTTCCCCAGTCCCCCACAATTCATAACATTTTATCTTTTACAAACTGAATAACATGAGCAACGTATAGTTCACGGTAAGGGACAAATTGTGCTGTACTTACTGGACGCACAACTTTCGCTCGTTGACCATCAGGGAAATATTCATAGCCTTCAATATTCAGAGTAGCTGTTTCTCCTAAAAAGAATGCCTCTGCCTCATCGAGTTTTGCTCGAACGACCCCTGACACTTCCTCATACTGCAGTTCAAATGATTCCCAATCATGTTTGAATGGATATATATAAACATGACAAAATTCATTGTCTATCATGTTTTCCGAAACGATACTACAAGATGTCATGCCCATTTTAACAACTTCGTGTACGTCGACATCGAGCCCTAGCTCTTCCTTCACTTCACGAATTCCTGATTCTACTGTCTCCACAGCTAACAGATGCCCTGCCGCTGTAATATCAAGCAAGCCAGGGTAGTCCTTTTTTTGGGAACTACGGATTTGGAAATAGATATAGTCCTTATTGACAAGCCAACAGTGGAATGTTTCATGCCACAGTCCTTTTTCATGTACCTCTGCTCTCGTTGCTGTCCCAATCTGTTCATGCTGTTCATTAAAAACTTTCACAATTTCTTGTTCCATTTTTTCGACTCCTATACAGACTTCGTAGCCTTTTTCTTAATCACGTTACGTTCATCATAAATATTGGATGCGATCACTTTTAATACTGCATAAAATGGTACAGCAATGATAATACCGATGAAACCTGCAATATTACCTGCTGCTAAAATAACTGTAATAACTGTTAACGGATGTATATCGAGTGTTTTCCCCATTACATTAGGCGTTATAAAGTTACTATCGATTTGCTGCGCCACGAGTGTGACAACAGACACCCATATGACTAACACTGGATCCTGAACAATGGCCACAATCAGTGCTGGTGTAAAGGCAATCCATGGTCCAATAAACGGAATCATATTCATAAAGAACGCGAATATAACAAGTAGCAACGAATAATCTAAACCTATAATTAAATACCCAACATACATAATGAGTGCTAGTAAAAAACTAATTTGCAGCTGTCCTTGAATATAGTTACGTAAAACACCATCAATTTCACTTAACGTTTTCTTCACCCATTCACGACGTTCACCACTAAAATATTTATAAATCGATGGTGCAAATTTTTCATGATCCTTCAACATAAAAATAAAGAAGAATGGAATTAAAATAGCTAATAAAGAGGCAGATACAACTGATTGTAAAAACGATACTAGCCCCTTACTTGCCACAACGGCAATATCCTGCACAGAATTCGCCATATTGTCGATAAAGTTTTTTAACTGGGGTGGTAAGCTATCCTGGTTATAGTTATTTAGCACATAATCAGCTGCCTCTTGAATGCTAGCACTAATCTTTGGTACATTTTTCACTAAATTATTAACCTGCTCTGCAATCGGATTACCAACGATCCAACCAAAGCCACCAACGAACGCTATGAGTCCAATGACTATCGTTAATATACTTGCCCATCTCGGAAATTTACGCTTCTCTAAAAACCTTTGAATCGGTTCCGTAACATAATACAAAACACCGCCAAGTAACAAAGGTATAAAAATAGCCTTTAAGATAATTACAAGCGGCGAAAAAATCCAATGAATCTCTATAAAATATTTAATGACTAGTAGAACAAGCAAAACCCCTACGCCTACTTGAAACCAAACTTTCCTCGTCACTTTCTTCACTTCCTTTTATCACAGTTACTGAAAATACTACTTATATATTAACCATTTCGCAAGTATCCTACTATTTAATTTCCAAATAAAAGAGTTTCTAAACTGAAAAATTCGCAACTCACCAACGGGCAATCCTCGCAAGCCCCTCAAATGCTATAGCATCTGAGAAAGCTCGGACGGATTGTTTTCCCACAGGAGTGTCGCGAATTTCCACTAATGTCGCATAACGTAGTAGTCTATAATTTTGTGTCTTCTACTGAATTTAAGTAATCTTCAATATCACCAATAACCGATTCAACACAGCCGTCCTCAAATGGTGAAATTAAGCCTGCTTCTTTCACAAGCTTCGTAAAGGACATAGAGCCACCTAAACCACATAAATGAACATAGTCCTTCCAAGCAACTTCAAATTCTTCACGTGAACGTTTCCAGAATTGGAATGCACAAATTTGAGCTAACGTGTAATCAATGTAATAGAACGGACTTGAATAAATATGTCCTTGACGTTGCCATATACCGCCTGCTTCTAGATAGCTATTATGATCATAGTCACGATGTGGTAAATATGTTTCCTCAATTTTTTTCCACGCAGCTTTACGTTCAGCTGGTGTCATATTCGGATTTTCATAAATCACATGCTGGAACTCATCAACTGCAACACCGTAAGGAAGGAATAACAAGCCACTACTTAAGTGTGTGAACTTATATTTTTCCGTGTCTTCCTTAAAGAATAGCTCCATCCATGGCCATGTGAAAAATTCCATACTCATCGAATGAATTTCACAAGATTCATATGTTGGCCATAAATATTCTGGGATTCCGATGTTACGACTTGAATAGACTTGAAAAGCATGTCCAGCTTCATGTGTTAACACATCGATATCGCCTGAAGTACCATTAAAGTTCGAGAAGATAAATGGTGAGTGATAGTTTTCAATAAATGTACAGTAACCGCCACTCTCTTTTCCTTTCTTCGCCACTAAGTCCATTAATTCATGATCAATCATAAAGTTGAAAAATTCACCAGTCTCAGGTGATAGCTCTTCATACATTTTTTTACCGTTCGCAACAATCCATTCAGGATCGCCTTTTGGTGTAGCATTTCCTGATACAAAGTTGAATGCTTCATCATAGAATTTAAAATCAGAAATACCAATACGCTTTGCCTGACGCTCATATAATTTTGTGGCAATAGGTACGATTAAATCACGAACTTGGTCACGGAATTTCTTTACCATCTCTGCATTGTAATCAATGCGATTCATTCGAATATAGCCTAGCTCGACATAGTTTTTATAGCCTAATTTAACAGCGATTTCATGGCGCACCTTAACTAGCTCATCATAAAGTCGATCAAATTCCTCTTCATGATCAGCAAAAAAGCCAAAGCGTGCATCCGTAGCCGCCTTACGCACTTCACGATCAGTAGACTCTGCATATGGTCCAAGCTGAGCAAGCGTTAATGTTTCACCATTAAAGTCAATTTGCGCAGAGGCAACAAGTTTATTGTATTCTGAAACGAGCTTGTTCTCCTTTTGCATTAGATCAATGACTGCTGGTGAAAAGCCTTTAATTTGATAGGTTGCTAAATCAAATAATTGCTGACCCCATTTTTCTTCTAACTGCTCACGAAATGGTGAAACGATTAGCGCTTTATAATATTCTGTTGTTACCTCTTCCAACTCAGGTCCAACTTCGTCAAAATAATCGCGTTCTGCATGATAAAATTCATCATTTGTATCAATCGAAGCACGAATGTACACTAAGTTTGCCATTGTAGCGTAATCATTGCTCAATCCATTTAATTTTTCAATTATTTCACTTTGCTCGTCCATCGTTTGAGCATTTTTAAATTGGTCAATTAAGGATAATTGTTGCTCTTTCATTGCCTCGATATTTGGACGGCTGTATTCATAGTCTTTAAACATTTTCATAGAAGTCCCCTCTTTCTGTCATATACCCCGTGATATTTCTATTATATGCCAAATCTATACTATTAAGAAACAAATTAATAGCCAATTATATAGGTTTTTAATAATGCTGCCCTTTCACGTAGATTTAACTTTATTTCCACTGATTTCGGTGTTTTTGCCGCAACGACATCTACTTCAAAACCTAAAGACTCAGCTAAATATTTTGCACGCTTTAAATGAAAATCATTAGAAAGAATCGTTATTTTCTTAGTTCCTTTAGGCAAAAGTTCTTTAGAAAATAGTAAATTCTCATAAGTTGAAGTAGATTGGTCTTCTACTAATATTCTGTTAGTATCTATCCCCTTGTCCTGTAAGTATTTAAACATTACTGAAGCCTCTGTCCGATCTTCATCCGCTCCTTGCCCACCTGAAACAATTACTTTCACATGAGGATATTTGTTTAAATACTTTACAGCCTCTTCTAATCTATTTTCCAATGAAAGCGATGGGATTCCACCCGCTTTTACCTTCGCTCCCAGGACAATCATGTATGTAGCTGTTCCGTTTGCAGCCGGCTGGGCACCTTTTTTCATCTCCTCGCCGAGCCAAATATAAACAGCTATACAAATAACGAGCAGTACAACCCCTAATCTGATTAACCATTTTTTCACATTACATCCCCCCTTTACCTTTACTAACGATTAGACAAAGAAAAAGATGCTTGTACTAGAATTACTGTACAAACATCACGATTGATTATCTTAATATAAAGCGCTTAATAGATTCCTGTAACGCCGTTATTTCATCTGTTAAATCACTAGAAGATTCACTAACAAGCTGAATGGCACGCTGTTGTTCATCAACAGATGCTGTTACTTCCTCTGATGCAGCAGCATTTTTCTCACTAATCATTGCAATACTTTCGATAGATTGCATCATGTTATCCTTTGAGCTATTCAAATATTCTACTCCCGCAGTCATTTCTCCAATAACAGAAATAATTTTCTCTACGGCCAATTCAATTTCCTTAAAGGACGACTCTGTGATGGCAACCGAATCATTTTGCTGATGAACAATGACATTTGTTTTTTTCATCTCATCGTTCACTAAATTAGTTTCACTTTCGATTCCCTTTAAGGTTGTGCGCACTAGCTCAGTTGCTACAGATGTTTGGTCCGCTAGCTTCCGCACCTCCTCAGCAACGACTGCAAAGCCCTTGCCATGCTCACCAGCTCTAGCCGCCTCTATCGATGCATTCAATGCAAGTAGATTCGTCTGATCAGAAATTTCGGTAATGGTACCGACAATGCCTTCAATTTCCCTTACTTTCACAATTAAGCTATTAAATACAGCATAAACATTATTAATCAATTCCGAAGACTCGTGTGATGTCTCTTTTAAGCGGTTTAAATTTAAGAGCCCCTCTTGATTTGATCGTTTCATATGTTGAGATGCATCAAGCATTACTTCATTTTTGTCATGCAATACCTCAATCTGCTGGGCAAAATCAACGGCAGTTCGATTCGTATCTTCAGCATCTGAAGCTTGCTTTACCGCACCGTCCGAGACCTCATTTATCGCTTTTACTATTTCATCTCCATAAGCGTTTGTTTCCTCTGCCACAGATGTTAAATTTGACGATGTCGATTGAATTTCTACAATAGCTTCCTCTACATCTGTAATTAATGTTTTCAGTTGATCAACCATTTCATTAAATCCTTCATTTAACTGACCAATCTCATCTGAACGTTGTAGATTTTCAATTTCTACAGTTAAATTCCCCTTTGCTACCTCGCGTACGCGTTTAGATAGTTTTTTCACTGGTAAAGCTAAATGTCTCGAAATCATTATGACAACCACAGTACCTATAATAATGGCTCCTAATAATGTAATACCAATAACGAGTAATAATGAATTAGCTTCTTTATTAAAGTCTTGCATATATGTACCCGATGCAATGATCCATCCCCAATTAGGATCCTTTACAGAATAAATTATTTTTGGAGCTATTACATCTTGACCCGGTAGCGCAAACTCATATTGTGTAAATCCTCCACCAGCAAGTGCTTTTTCGATTACTTCTCGGATAAAGTAATTGCCACTATTATCTTTATCATTCCATAAGCTATCCCCTTCTCGAGTCGGATGGGTTGTTAATGTCCCTTTCTCATCTAAAACATATACATAACCATACTTCCCTAAGTCTCCAGGGTAATTAATTGGCCTTTTGCCTTCACTATCCTTAGGCCCTAGAAGTGCCTCCCGCACCCGTTCCTGTGCAACTTCCAAAGGAACGTCGCCTCTTTTAACACTCTCATTTGCAAGCTCGATTAATTGCAAAGTAGATTCAACACTATTTTTGATAACTTGTTCGCCAATATTCTCCATTCCTTTATTCGCTTTGTTATAACTAACCAACCCTATTACTAAACTAGGAATAATTAATAGTGCTAACGAAATGATAATTAGTTTCCCCTGTATCGAACGTGAAAACTTCATGCTTTAGCCCCCCCTTTTCTCTTCGTCACTATGACTATTAATCTATATTATGTTATGATTTGAAATTTTTCACAATGGGTAAAACGTAATTTATGTATGAATTATTCGCCTTTTTACCCAGATATGCTTCATCACCATAACGTTGATGGGTAGGCTGGGGCGCTTTCCTGAAGGCGACCGATGAGCTAGAAAAACAGAAAAAACTATCTTTCTACAGCGATATGCCTTATAGAAAAATAGTTTTTTGATTTTATTCTATTTACCTATGATATGATCATAATCCAAGTCACTAAAGCTATTAAAGTAGCTAAAAGAGTTGGGATTGTTAAGATAATACCTATCTTTAAATACTGAACCCAGCCAATTTTTATCCCTTTTTGCGCCAGTATATGGAGCCATAACAATGTTGCAAGTGAGCCAATAGGTGTCATTTTAGGACCTAAATTAGTGCCAATGACGTTTGCATAAATAAGCCCATCTTTAATAATGCCAGTTGCACTAGTTTCAGCAATAGCTAATGCATCAATCATGACAGTTGGTAGGTTGTTCATAATAGCTGACAAAATTGCTGCTACAAACCCCATCGTTATTGTCGATACCATCAACCCTTGTTGTATCGCGTGCTCTAATAAACTTGCTAGCAATCCAGTCATTCCTACATTTTTCAAACCGTAAACAACGACATACATACCGATAGAAAAGAACACAATATTCCACGGTGCCCCTTTCACAACTCTCTTTGTATCTACAGTATGGCTACGTCGTGCAAGTAAGAAAAAGATAGCCGCTACACCACATAAAATAAATGACACAGGAATTTTGAAAAACTCACTCGTAAAGAAACCAACTAATAATATCGCTATAACATACCATGATAATAAAAATAATCTCGTATCACGAATTGCCAGCTTTGGATTATCAACTGCTTCAAGTGAATATTCTTTTGGAATCGAACGACGAAAGACTATATAAAGTATAGCAATGCTTGCCAGTAAAGAAACTAAGTTCGGTATCAGCATATGTAAGAAATATTCCATGAATCCAATATCGAAATAGTCTGCCGACACAATATTTGTTAAATTACTAATGACTAACGGTAATGATGTTGTGTCTGCTATAAAGCCACTTGCAATAATAAATGGAAAGACCATTTTATCGCTTAAATTTAACTTACGGATCATCGCTAGAACGATTGGTGTTAGTATTAGGGCTGCACCATCATTTGCAAATAACGCTGAAACAACAGCACCTAGACAGGAAAGATAAATGAATAAGCGGATACCACTTCCCTTGGCGATGCGTGCCATATGGAGGGCAGACCATTCAAAGAATCCTATTTCATCTAAAATAAGTGAAATGAAAATAATCCCTATAAACGATAACGTTGCATTCCAAACAATCCCTGTTACCTCAACAACATCTTGCCAAGTAACAACCCCGAGCGACAACGCAATTGCAGCACCAATACAAGCAGACCAGCCGATTGATATTTTACGTGGCTGCACTATTACAAAAAATAAAGTTACTAAAAATATAGCAATCGCTAAAAGAGCTTGCACCGTTTTCCTCCCTAATTAAAAACCAGTAGCTTTAAAAATTGCTACTGGTTTTATAATTTATATTATTCGCCTAAATCTGCATTATGGTAAACGTTTTGGACATCCTCTAAATCTTCTAATGCATCAATTAATTTTTCAAATTTCGCAACGTCGTCACCAGTTAATTCTACTTCCGTTTGAGGAAGCATTGAAAGCTCTGCTACAGTAAATTCTTCAACACCAGCTGCTTTTAAAGCTTCTTGCGTTGCAAAGAATTGTTCTGGCTCTGCATAAATAATAACAGCTTCATCTTCTTCTAGAATATCACGAGCATCAATATCTGCTTCCATTAAAATTTCAAGAACTTCATCTGCTGATTTACCTTCTAAACCGATAACTGCTGTTGAATCAAACATGTAGGCAACAGATCCACTGACACCCATATTCCCATTATTTTTACCGAATGCTGCACGTACATCTGAAGCAGTACGATTAACATTATTCGTTAAAGCATCAACGATTAACATAGTACCAGCTGGTCCGAAACCTTCATAACGTAATTCGTCGAAGCTTTCATCGCCGCCACCTTTCGCTTTATCGATTGCTTTTTCAATAATATGTTTAGGAACACTGTATGTTTTTGCTCGTTCAAGAACAACTTTAAGGGCACGGTTTGACTCAGGATCTGGTTCGCCTGATTTAGCTGCCACATAAATTTCACGTCCGAATTTTGCATTGATACGGCTTGTGCTTTGGTCTTTAGACGCTTTCTTTTCTTTAATATTATTCCACTTACGACCCATAGTTTCCACTCTCTTTCAAATTAAAAGTTTATCAAAATAATAGATGTACACTTGCACATCTGTAAATGGTGATTAAATACTTCTCGTATCTTTACTCTGAAAATAATAACACAAATGATGCTTACAAAGCTAGATATGCCAATGTTTAAGGTCGTTTTCTAAAGAATAAATTTTTAAAAAATCAGATCATCACCATAACGTGTGGTTGATTTCCGTTCCGGCAGGGCGCTTTGTTGCTGTCGCTTCGCTTTCGCTGCAGGGTTTCGGGCCAACACGAGGTTGGTCACGAAGGCGTTATCACAGGATGTGATGCTTTTAGCCTTCGTTCCTCTATTGCTGATCCCCAAGGAGTCGCCCAGCCTCCACTCCAATCAACTTATATACATAGCATACGTTTTGAATGTCATCCTCAACTTTTGGTGTGGTCCAGAAAATTGTTTCACTTAGAGGCACTTTACAATTGGTTTTCTACTTTGATTTTTTCTAATAGTGCATGACAACCTTCTAAGGCTAAATCATAGGTTTCTTGAAAATCTCCCGTATAGTATGGATCAGGCACGTCTTTTCGATGGTCGGTTAAATCTAAAAAGCGGAAAATCTTTAGAGAATCAGGATTGCCAAGCATCGTTCGGATGTTACGTATATTGCTTTCATCCATGCCAATAATGTAATCAAAATTTTCAAAGTCAGCTTTTTGTAATTGTCGTCCTTGCATACCCTTCGTTGAGATGCCATATTCTTTTAGCTTATCTTGTGTTCCTCTGTGAGGTGGTTCGCCAATATGCCAAGAGCTTGTTGCAGCCGAATCTAACTCAACTTTATGACTTAAATGCTCTTTTTCAACTAAATTACGCATGACCGCTTCAGCCATTGGTGATCGGCATATATTCCCTAAACACACAAAAAGTACTCGAATCATTTTTATATCCTCCTCAATCAATTTCGCTTGGCGTAACTGTTGCTGTCGCTTCGCTTTCGCACAGAAGACTTTTGTTGCTGTCGCTTCGCTTTCGCACAGATAAAACATTTGTTGCTGTCGCTTCGCTTTCGCACAGAAAACATTTGTTGCTGTCGCTTCGCTTTCGCACAGAAAATATTGCTGAATCCAAGATAAAGCACTCAAAATCAATGATTCTGAGTGCCTTCTAAGCTGTCCAGCATATAACCAGTAGGAAGCTACTCCACTTCAAAAGGTTGTGAAGGTTTGTATTCTTCACAGGGAGTCCTTTAAATATGTTTCACTTTATTTCTTTTCTGCCGCAATTCGCTTCTCTAATTCTTCAGTTAACGTTACTAATTCATGTTCAAGGCGATGTGTAAATTCCTCGCGCCCTTCTTTACCTTTGCCTGTCACATAAAATGGCTCTCCATAAATTAGATAACCCTTACCGCGCTTAAAAACATCGCCAGCATTACGCGCACCAACGTAAGCAGCTGGTACAATTGGAGCTTTAGACAACTGTGCTATAGTAATTGCACCTTGCTTTAAATCCGAACCCTCAGCATTTCTTGTACCAGATGGGAAAATCCCTACGATTTTACCCTCTTTCAATAACTGTGAAGGGATTTTAATAACACTTGGTCCTGGATTGTCACGGTCAACCGGAAAGGCATTTAAACGCTCTATAAGCCAGCCAAGGCCTTTTATATCAAACAATTGCTTTTTAGCCATAAAGTGAATTTCTCGAGGAGTCATTGAAACCCCAAGATTTAAAATATCAACATAGCCTGTGTGCGTACATGCAATAATAAACCCACCTTCCTTCGGTAAGTTTTGCTCCTCATATACACGCGCCTTTGAGCCCGTTAATTTTAATATCACTTTGACAAGATTTGCTATAAATTTATACACTGTTCATTCCTACCTTATTTTCAATAGTTATTCCCATTGTAATCGAAAAGACCAGTATACTGCAATTGCTTGTGAAATAACTAGACTCTTCCCACTAATACATCAACATCAATCGTAATTTCATTTAACTGAATATTAGCGTCTTCTTTTTTATGCCAGCCCATCGGTGTCATTTCAAGCAGAGCCGGTACAAGCTCTGTAGCTAGCGGTACCGTATACGTAATACGGTCTACACTAACATCGGCAAAGCTTTCTTTAAACCGAGCAACGATTTGTTCATTCGAATACGACTCTTTTGTAGAATCCGCATATAATTGTGATCGAAGCTCATGTAGATACCCGCTTTGAGGTACAACCTTAACAACACAACCATTCTGAGTTAATAAACGTTTAAACTCTTCGTAATTGGCAGGCGATAAAATATTTAATATGGCATCGAAGCTTGATTTGGCAAATGGACTTTTCGCTAAATCACCAACACACCAAATTTGCTCTGGATAATGTCGGGATGCAGCAAGTATGCCTTCTTTCGCTATATCAATACCTATGCCAATACTGTTATCTTTTTTATCTTCCATAATACGGGCTAAATGCGAACCCTCACCACACCCTGTATCAAGCACGGTTTCTGCATTAGCAATCAGCTCTCCGATTTTATCTTCTACTAAATCATAGATGCCACTATCAATAACCGCTTTTCGAGATTCAAAGAGGTCTTTACCGTACTTAGAAATAGCACCATGTGTCAGCATATTGACGTAGCCTTGCTTGGCAATATCAAAAGAATGATTTGAGGAACATACTAATCTACCCTGCTCAAATACACTCATTGACTCCTGACAAATTGGACAAGCAAAAAGTGTCATATTTTTATCCATTAAGGCTGCCCCTGCAGCTCTTTTAGAAAGTGCTCCCATTAATTCGTCTCCTTTTGTTCTGTAGGTGAAACAAGTGCAAAACGCTCCCACTTACGACTTCTCCATCTAAAGTATACAATAATGGCTCGCATCCATTCATCTGCCGAAATCGCTAGCCAAATACCTACTAACCCCCAATGTAAAACGAATACGAACAAGTACCCGAGTGGGAGGCTCATACATACCATTGATAAGAAACCGATTTTCACCGGGAATCTTGCATCCCCCGAGGCACGCAATGAGTTAATAACTACAATATTCATTGTACGCCCTGTTTCAAGCAGAATGCTTAATGCTAGGACAGATGCCCCGATGGCTATTACCTCTGGATTATCAGTGAAAACGTGCATAAGTTGCTTACGGAATATCGTCACAACTACAACCATAGTTATCGTAAAGGCAAAAGCTGCTCGTACACTTAACCAAAGCTGATGATAAGCTTGATCTTTTTTACCAGCACCGACATTTCGCCCAATAATTATAGCTGTGCCCGTCCCGATTGCAATCGCAAATAAATACGTAAACATCGAAATATTCATAGCATATTGTCTTGCAGCAAGTGTCTCTGTGCCTAAATACGTTGCATAATAAAGGAAGACAATCTGACAGAACTGATAAAGCACCTGCTCAAATGCTGACGGTAAGCCTATATTTAATATTTTTTGAACATATTCCTTTGAATACTCGAAATAATATTCTAACTTCACCCTTACTTCCATCACTTGATACAACAGCCAGAAAAACACAAGAACTGCTAATCCCCGACTTACAACTGAGGAAATAGCCGCTCCTTTTACACCTAACTCCGGTAATCCTAAGTTACCAAAGATTAAACCGTAGTTTAATACAACGTGTAGCACATTCATACCTAGTGATACATACATCGTTTGCTTTGTCCATCCATGTACACGGATAATCGCTGCTAACGCATTTATAATTGCCTGTAAAAAAATAAAGCTTCCTATGATTGCCAAATAGCTTTGGGCATATTTAAGCACTTCTCCCTGCAAGTTCATCATGGTCATTAAATGACTCGAAAAGAAGAAAAATAAGACACTCATCATTAGTCCAACGACCAAATTCATCGTTACTGCTAAAGCAGAAATTTTCGCAGCTTCAAAAAAGCGCCTTGAACCTAAGTATTGAGATACAACAATGGAAGCACCATTACCAACTACCTCAAGTATTAAAATTGCAATATGAATATACTGATTGGCTGCACCAACCCCTGATACTGCATTATCTGATAAAGCACTAAGCATAAAAGTATCTGCTAGTCCCATTAACATAAATAAAAATACTTCTAAAAATATCGGCCACGTTAAATGGAACAAGCTTAACTTATTTGTCTCTTTTATATCACTTTCTCTTACTGTGTCTGACAATTTCAACTTCTCCTATACGCTTCATAAGAATTTTACGGGCAGTTAATCTCCCAACTACCGATTTTGAGATGAGAGTTTTGTACCTGACACTTCGCTTTCGGTACAGTTAAATGACTGCCCGTTACAGCGGGATAAAAATATATAGTATCTTATCATAGATTTTTAGGGTGTAAAGAGTATTTATAACGAAACATTGTAAAGGTAGTATAATACGTAAAAAATCCCTCTCACAATTTTATGCGAAAGGGTTTCTTATCATAGTAAGCAATGGTCATGCAATTGCTTACGTTTTTCTGTTGTTAAACCAAACTCTTGCTCTAAAAAAGCAGTCTTAGAACCATATCGGTTATCCATTGCATCAAATGCCGCTTGTAAATAGTCCTCACGGGCAGACATTAAGGCGTAAAATTGCTGTAATTCTCGATCGCTATAATCTTGCTGAATTGTCTGAGCCATTCGTTCTACTAAGGGACGTAGATGTACATTTGTATCTAAATAGTCCTCCATGATCGTTTCCTCAGGTACATCTAACGCCAGTAAAATAAGTGCGCTGCCAATACCTGTTCGATCCTTCCCAACCGCACAATGGTGAACAAGCCCTAAATTTTCAGGTTGTTGAATCGTTGCTATTAACTTTTTAAACGAGTCATTATTAAAAGGCATTTGTGCATAAAATTCTCGGAACATCTCTAGGCTTACAACCTTATAAAAATCTTTTCCACCAGTGTTTGTAGGCATCTCAAAAGCATGATTTCCCTTTGCTGGTATTTGAATATACTTGGCATACGGAAATACCGGATTAGGATTATTTTGAGCCTCATGGTTGTCTCGATAATCAAAAATTGTTTTCACACCTAGCGTTTTAAATAGCTCCTTATCTGTTTTCGTCATTTTACCAAGTGCTGCTGAACGATAAATCAAACCATTCTTAACAGTACGCCCATCTCTCGACTTATAACCACCCATATCACGAAAATTATAAACTGCTTCAAACGGAACAATCTTCATATCAAACTGTTTCATTCACTGCACCTCTCTCTGTTAGCAAGCATGCTTACCTCTATATTATAGAACAATTCGATATAATACCAATTTTCGCACTAGGGAATGTCATACGCTACTTTGAACGCTGAGGGGGGGATTTCAGCGAATCTTTATTGAAGCGGGGAGATGGCCGTATTACCTGATCACTTTTTCATCAAAGCGGAGCAGTTATCCACTCTAACCGATCACTTTTTCATCAAAGCAGAGCAGTTATCCACCTTACCTGATCACTTTTTCATCAAAGCAGAGCAGTTATCCACTTTACCTGATCACTTCTTCATCAAAGCGGAGCAGTTATCCACTCTAACCGATCACTTCTGCTTCATAGCGGAGCAGTTATCCACTCTAACCGATCACTTCTGCTTCATAGCGGAGCAGTTATCCACTCTAACCGATCACTTTCTCTTCAAAGCAGAGCAGTTATCCACTTTACCTGATCACTTCTTCATCAAAGCGGATCAGTTATCCACTCCAACCGATCACTTCTGCTTCATAGCGGAGCAGTTATCCACTCTAACCGATCACTTTCTCTTCAAAGCAGAGCAGTTATCCACTCTACCTGATCACTTCTTCATCATAGCGGAGCAGTTATCCACTCCAACCGATCACTTCTGCTTCATAGCGGAGCAGTTATCCACTCCAACTGATCACTTCTTCATCAAAGCGGAGTAGTTATCCACTCTAACCGATCACTTCTGCTTCAAAGTGGATCAGTTATCCACTCCAACCGATCACTTTCTCTTCAAAGCGGATCAGTTATCCACTCCAACCGATCACTTTCTCTTCAAAGCGGATCAGTTATCCACTCCAACCGACACTTCTTCACCGAAGAGAAACGGGTTTTTACCCTGACATTTCACTATTATCCATCAAAAAAGCTGCCCTTGATAAAGGACAGCTCCAAAATACTATTTAAATAACTCAGGGTAAACTGCTTTTGCTATTAACTCAACAGCTTCGCCAATACGCGGACCCGGACGGTTTGAAATATCAGTGTCTATAGAATACACCGCTTTATTTTGAATGGCAGTGATTGAATTCCATCCATCACGAGAGAGGATTTCTGCCGTTGGGTTTTCCCCATAGTTTACGGTTGTTAAAATGACATCTGGATTTTTTGCAATAATATCTTCCTCAGATACCTTTGCCCAACTTTTGAGGTCAGCAAAAACGTTCTTAACATTTGCAGCATCTAAAATCTCTTGTTGGAATGTACCAGAACCAGGTGTATATATGTCTGGCTTCGGACTAATTTCTAAATAGATATTTTTTGGTTCTTTCACATCTTTAACTTTTGCTTGGACTTCTGCAATTTTACCTTTAATATCATCATTTAACTTGTCGCCTTTATCTTTGATTCCCATAACTGTTGCGATTTGTTGGATATCCCCGTACACATCATCAAATGTTTTAGCCGATTGAATGGCAAACACTTTAATACCTGCATCTTCGAGACCTTTTAAGGCATTTAAATTTTCTTCATCGCCTCCAGTTGTATAGGCAATAACGACATCTGGCTTTAACGCTAAATTACGCTCACTATTGAATTTTACAGAATCAGAAACACGTTCAATTTTTTGCGCTTCTTCCGGATACGTATCATATTCAGTTGCACCAACGATTTTATCCCCCACACCTAGAGCAAATAAAATTTCTGTATTACTTGGTTGCAATGAAACAATAGTTTTAGGTGCGGCAGCAAACTCTACTTCTACGCCACGGTCATCCTTAACTTTATATCTAGTTTTCTCAACTTGTTGATCTTCCTTAGAAATAGTCTCTTTATTAATATCCTCTTTCGCGCCACAGCCAACTAAAACGAGTGCTAACATTAACACAGAAAGCCATTGTAGCTTAAACATTTTCTTCATTTCATTGATTCTCCTTTTTCTTTTTCATCGGGTATGACTTACTAATAAACGGTATTTCAGCAATACCAGCCTGCTGATTCATAAAGACAACCATTACAAAAAAGACATTGGCTAGTAATCCTAAATAATCAAAGAGAATAGCAGGTACTTCCCGTTCTTCAGATACTTTGTGCAAAACGCGATATGATTTTTTCGCCTCACTACGGCATAAATGTAATGCAGTAGCAGCCTCTGTCCCTTGAGGTAATACAAAGTTTTGTATTTCATCCTTAACATGACTAACATAGAAATCATAGCGATTACTTAGCCAAGTCAAATTATCTTCAGTTACCGCCAATTTACCTCGTACTGAGCCATTTACATGGTAAGCCATTGGTAAAATGGCTAGTAAATCATCTACTACTACCTCTACCGTTTCCTTTTTTACCGCCACCAAAGCGACGCCAATATGTGTTGTAAGGCTATCTGTTCGAATTTCAAAATCTACCGTTGATGCCTTTTCACGCATAAATGGATAACAAGAATAACGTGCATCTTTTTTCAAATCTAAGTCCCCGCTTTCCTTCGTGAAAAATTCTTACTTTATTCACACCTTCTTAGGATTCCAGCAGGTGAAAGATAAGTGTACATAAAAAAAACGTTGTTCCCACTCCTAAGGAAACAACGAAAATAACATAATAGTGTCGTATAGACACAACA
This sequence comes from Lysinibacillus sp. NPDC093216, assembly GCF_050280325.1. Classification (NCBI taxonomy): domain Bacteria; kingdom Bacillati; phylum Bacillota; class Bacilli; order Caryophanales; family Bacillaceae; genus Lysinibacillus; species Lysinibacillus sp. NPDC093216. Next base: position 114,627 of record NZ_JBNNVB010000003.1, read on the forward strand.
TAGCCTATGTAATTGCCGCATATTCTCCTAGCTTCCGAAGAGTTATCATACGTTCAAACAAAGGTCGGTCTCCTGGCTTGTACAGTTCACTACATTCAATCATGTTGTGAGTCATAAAAACCTTCCCATCAGATAATTCGACAGTGGTATATCTTTATGATTCCTGTACTTACAGTTGCGGAAACAGCTTCGGTTTTTCACCGAATTCCCGATTATGCTATAGTTTAGCACCCTTATTCTGCAAGAATTATTCACTTGTTTAGCAGTTTAACATAGATTAATAGGAAAAAATAGCTGTGGAATTAGAATAAACAAATACGATGGATAAAGATCATGCAGGTATCACCTTATGCACGCGGGTGTATTCGTTACCCCACGGGCATTTCACATGCTCGTGCAGGTATTTGTTATATTTCATAGATTGATGTTATAAAAGCTATCTCTCAACGAAAGCATGCGCAAAAAAACAGCTATTTTACATCTTTTAACGGATGGCATTCTTATATTTCTTTTTGCATTTAACATCTTCTTCTTCTTCAATTAAACGTCGAGCAATCTCTAGTAGTTTTGGGTCATTCGTTGCATCGAATAGCTTTTTAAAAGATACAATAATATCATAGCGTATCAATGTCGGGTGCTTTTCGTCTAAGCATATTTGAAATCTTTTCGCCAAATATGACACGACTAAATCTCTTTGTACCTGCCCTGCTAAACCTATTCTCCAAATCGCCTGCAAAGTATGCCTCGAAGTTTCTGTTTTTTCATCATACGTTACTGCCCAAATCTTTAAGAAGTCCTCTAATACTCTTTCTTCGGGATCACTTTTTGCTGCCAATGCGCATAAAAATTGTGCAGCACTTGCACGTACATGTCCATTTTTGTATGTAAGAGCTTGAACAAGTTGTTCCCAAACTGAATATGTCCAATCAACTGGTTCTTGCATAATTTTCATTAATTCTTCGTATGATTTGTATTGAATATCAAGGTCACGCTCTGTTAAATTACTAAAAAGTTGCAAAATCTCTTTTTCCATGATTCATCCCTACCTTTATTGTTTCAGAACGTAAAAATGGTAAACTTGTAAGTATTGTATTAATTTCTATCATTCGTTACTTTACTACTACGAAACTAAAGTCACAAACACTTTTAATTTCAAAGTAAGGTCCCAATTATTATATTTCAAAATTATCAGAAATGAGTATCAATATGCAAGGAAACATTTCTTTCGGCTATAAAAGACACATTTTACATGTTAGCTTTATAATCGGAATTAGCCTTCTATGAATCCAAGCGAAATACGCTATAACGATGGCAATCATTATATGGATAATTGATGCTATACCTTACATCGGCTCTATTTTCATTTTAGTAACTGGTAATATGGTAGTAAATATATCTACTTATGTAAATAAATTCATCCTAGATGTTATTTTACTCATTATTCATCGACTAGTCGAGCCTAAATTAATGGATCACTATATCAGGGATGATAGGTTTACTCGCAAAATCTTGAATACCGTCAAATATTAAAAAAGGTCATCTTTGTAATTTTTTTTACAAAGATGACCTTTTCGCTATTTAAATCGTCTATATAATAGTAGGGCTTATTGAATACGACCGAAGCCTACTAAATATTGATTCCACCAATCAAGTGATTCAATGACAACACCTTTATTTTGAGCATCGATCATCGTGTTATTTCCTAAGTAAATACCTACATGCGCTATGCCTGAACCATAGCTGAAGAATACTAGGTCACCTACACGTGCTTCACTTGCTGAAATACGTTGTGTTGCTAAATATTGTTGTGATGCTGTACGTGGTAAAGATACGCCTGCTTGTTTGTAAGACCATTGCACAAGACCTGAACAGTCAAATCCTGTTGATGGGTTACTGCCGCCCCAAACATAGCTACGGCCTAAGAATTGCTTTGCAGTTGAAATTGCATCACCTGAAGATGCAGTACCTGAACCAGAACCAACAACGACTTTTTGTAGTGATTTTTCATTGTTCGCTTTGCCACTATTGTTAGTGTTGCTAGTATTACTGTTACTATTATTATTGTTACTAGTATTATTGTTAACGTCGTTATTTGTTGCTTGTACTACTGGAGTAGCTGCTTGAAGTGCACGTAAACGAGCTGCTTCTTCCTCTGCTGCTTTACGTTCTGCTTCTAAACGTTCTTCTTCTTGTTTCGTTGCAATTTGTGCCTTTAAAGCTAGAGATTTCGCTTCATTCTCAGCTTTTTTTACTTCCATTTCGCTTTCCTTTTGTTGAAGCTCTTGGAATTGTTTTTGAAGCTCTTTTTGTTTTTCATCTAATGTTGTTTTTTGTTTCTCTAAATTAGCCTTATCCGCTTCTTGTTGATCTACTAATTCTTGGTCAGCATCCATTAATGTTTTTACCGCTACGACACGGTCCATTAAATCTGCAAAGCTTTTCGATTCAAGAACAGCACTTAAATATATACCTACAGTGTTATCTTGAGCTTGGTATGCAGCCATACGTTCACTTAAAATTGTTGAACGTTGCTCAATACGTTTTTTAGTATCTACAATATTTGCATCAACTTCTTTAATATCTGCTTGTACTTTGTTAAATACTTTTACTTTTTCATCGATCTCTTTTTGTAAATTAGTTAATTCTTCTTGTAGCTTTTTAACCTCTGTATCTATTTTAGCTTTCTTATCAATCATTTGTTGAGATGTTTCTTCTGCGTGCACTACGGTTGGTTGAACTGTATTAAATAATAAGCCGCCAGCTAGTGCTAATGCTAGCACCATCGACTTACGCCATTTATTGCGTTTACCCACGTTATTCTTCCCCTTCACTAGTCAATTTCGCTCTTCGTATTTTAATGTAATCACTGGAACGATTTCTTTTATTTTCTCTTATATATTTATTAGCCTTTTAAAGTTTAGCATTATTAGCATAACTTTTATACTATTTCACGGCTTTTTAATCGTTTAGTAAAACTCGCAACATTCTTGTAATATTCACGTAAATTCTATTAAATTCTACAAAACTACATTTTATTCTACATAACAACGTTTTTAACTGCTTTACCATTAGACCCAATTTCTGTTTTGTAATGTTTTTGTAATATTTCTCGAGAACATTTACCCATTATGCCTCTGCATAATTGCGTCCAGAATCGGCTAAAAGAAGTTAAAATAAAAAAAAGGTAAGGGAGCATTTCCCCTACCTCATCTTGTCGCAAATGTATTTCAATGAACAAAGATATTAATTTCCACTCCAAGTTGGCGCTTCCTATTGCCTCATAGAACGTAACGCTTGGATAGAAAGGCGTACCAAAAGAATGGCACATAAAAACAATCCCAAGTATGCAGCTGTATTTAAATAAACAGCGTATGCATCACGAATAAATTGCGAGATTGCTAAAAGTGCTACAGAAACAATGCCAAAGGTAATACCTACGAGAAGTAAGACGAAACGGGAAAACAAATTTGTAATAAAACGAGCATTATCCTCATCCGAAAAAACATCGTGATGTAAGATAATTTTTCCACTCTCTACCCGTTGAATGAGCTGGTTAACTCGTCTTGGCATTTTGCGCAATGCCGGAATAAGCATTGCTAATTCTTCTTGTAAACGTTCCTTCGTTGCCATCGGTTCTTTAAATGGCTTCAGGAAGGATGCTCGCATATATGCAGATGAAAAATCTTTTGCTTCCGTAAAAATATCAAAATTCGGGTCAATTACCCGTAAAGTCCCCTCTAATGTTACTAATGAACGCAGCGCTAAACCTACTGCTGGATAGAAAGCAAGACCAAAATCCCGAACAACCGTAAATAACGCATGTATTAATTCTTCTGTCGGAATTCGATCCACGTAAGAAATTTTCAAGAGAATTTGATCAATTGCTTGTTCTATCTTTGCACGATCTGCATGATCAGCGTTTTCAACCAATAATGTTACACCGTCAAATAAAGTATTTGAATCATTTAGATGAATCCCCATTAAAATTAGCTTTAAGCCCTCTTGTTGTGTAGCTCCCAAACGGCCAACAGCCCCAAAATCAAGGAGGATCGGTGTGCCATCCGTCTCATCAATCTGAATATTTCCTGGATGTGGATCTGCATGAAATATACCCGAAACAAGCATCTGTTCAATGAAGGAGTATAAAACAGTCCGTGCAAACTGCCTACGATTATTTCCTAATCGATTAAATTCAGCCGCAGCATTTGCAACGCTTTTCCCCCGTACATATTCCATGACAATAATATTTTCATTACAGTATTTTGTATAGATTTTAGGAATCTTCACCTTATAATCGCTTTTAGTAAGAGCATTCGTCACCTGCAATGTATTACGAGCCTCAATATCTAAATGAACTTCCTCGCGTAACCCATCGCCAAATCCTTTAGCAAGCTCTCGAAAACCAAGTGACTCAGCCCATGTAGATTTGTTTGAAAGCCAATTGGCAAATTCCTCTAAAATATCGAGATCGTCTCGCATGATTTCCTTCACGTCTGGACGTAGTAGCTTCACCACGACTTCATCAAAATTTTTCAATCGTGCCTTATGTACTTGTCCAATAGATGCTGCCGCAATAGGCTCCATTTGAAAGCTTACAAATATTTCATTCATAGGCTTCGGAAGTGAATCTTCTAAAATTTGTGATACCTGCTCTGACGATAAAGGCTTCACATTATGTTGTAGCTTCTCTAACTCGTCAATAAAAATAGGCGAAAACAGTTCCTTACGAGTAGAAAGTACCTGACCAAATTTAATAAATATCCCACCACATTGCTCCAAAGTTATCCTTAAAGCAACGGCAAGCTCCTTTTCATTTTCTCGTTGTCTTGCGTATTTAATCGTTTGAACAACACCATTTGTCACTGCTATTTTTAACACCTGACGCAAACGCTTTTGCTGCCGCCAGTAACTACGAAGGCGCAATAATAAATTTTTTTTGCCATTCCGACGATCTCTAGCTGTAATACCACTTGGATCAAAAAGCTCAAAAACGAGGTAGAGTAACATCGAAATTAGTAGCATGCAACCAATCCAAACAAGTGTACTAACCTCTGTCACTGTTTGCATCATTGGTTCGTATAAAAAATCTGTATGGCGTAAATAGGTATACCAATAAACAAAGGACGTTAGCGTCACACTAATAACTACAGAAAGAACCCTACGTATAAAATTAATATTTGAACCAATTAATCGACCACTTACAAAATAAATAAGCACTGATACAACAATGAGTTCGATTAAAAATTTCAAAAAAATCAACAGCGTCACCTCCGATGCTACTTCCTAATACTGCTAGTATAACAAAATACGACCTGTACATCTTTGTATAAAGCCAGAGAAATAGTTACTTTAATAAAGGGTGTGGTTCTATAATAGTATCTTTTTTCGGCATGAGGTCACCATCTATATCTTGAAAAAATAGAGGCAGTCCTTCCGCTAAGACAGGATGTATAACTTTCGTTGGATCTTGTCTTTGATGGTGAATATGCAAATGAGGCTCCGAGGATGAACCGCTATTTCCAACACGCCCTATGAAATCTCCAGGTTCTACAGTATCTCCAACTTCAACAGATACGCTACCTTTTTTAAAATGATTAAGTAAAAGATACGTACATGTTTCGTTTATTTTTATGTACACGTAATTTCCTTCAATCGACTTAAAATCTTCTGTCCCTGGTGTAATGTCAGCTTCATTATTTGAAACAGCAATAACAACTCCAGAAACAGGTGAGTAAATTTCTTTATTCCATATTCTGTAATCCTCATTGCTTTCACTATTAATATTATATGGTTCCATTACTAAATCGTAGGCCCATCTCTCTGATGCCCATACTGCATGAGGCAAATTATCTTTAACATCATTACCGCCCCACCCAACTACAGTTTCTGCAGTTAAAGGCCAGCTTACAGTTATAGATGGTTGGGCACGTTCAATAGTGTTCGGGTAAGCATAAGAAATAATATTCATGGTCATTAGTATTGGAAAGATTAACATTATGTTTACGACTATATTAATAAACAGCTTTACACCTTTCTGCTTTTTAATAATAAATATAATCACCATAATCAAATTAATCATCAATCCTAGCGCCCCTACGATTGGTAAAACTAATTTAAGTATTGCCCATGAATACGCTCCATATATGCCACCAATAAAAAAGACACTGATCCATAACAATAAAATAAATCCTATTAAAGCACCATTTGTGTAACCATACTTTCGCAACACTTTTTTAATAATAAACTTCCTCCTTATGTCTAAAATCCGTAATAATAATCACCATTACTAAATATAGCAATCGAAGGATAACGCGCCTATACGGCCTCAGATGTAGATTTCCATCTTTAGATAAAAAAATACCTTTAGACAAAAAATTATCTAAAGGTAAATCGAAACGTATATTATTTCTACTCGCAAGAGATGGTCCCTCATCTTAATTAGTAGAAAGTACTTGCTCCCAATTTATTGTGCCATTTTTAACTTGTTCCCGTTTTTCTTTATTCATAATATCATTAGGACGTCCGCCTTCTGGCCAATCTTTATCATGATTTGCCCATTCAGGTCGATCCTGCGATAAAATAAAGGCTGCTAAATCAGCGGCATTTTGATCTGTCAAAGTACCCTCTGCACCAACTGGCATATTATGTTTGATGTAGCCAGCCATTTTTGACATTCTCGCCATACCCGCTCCATCATTGAATGAGTTTTTACCCCATAATGCTGGGCCTGTATTAGCACCTGTACCTGAGCCATCAGCTGCGTGACAAGCAATACAAGACTGGGCATATACTTCCTCACCGTTCTTAACATCTGGTATAGGAATGTTCTTCATAGTACTTGTACCTACCCATTCACGCTCTGCCCCGATCGGTACACCTTCTGAAATATAGGCGAAGTATGAGACCATTGCTTCTAACTCTTTACTATTCATGTCAAATTTCTTACCGTTCATACTGCGAACCATACAACCGTTAATACGCTCCTCAATCGTTACAATATCACCTGAGCGTGCAATATATTGAGGATAATTCGCCATAACACCTACCAATGACGAAACTTGTTCATCATAACCCGCTCCTGCATGACAGCTTGTGCAAGACAACTGATTCCCAACATATTCTTCTGCAGCAACATGTGTATTATTTACAAGCTCATAGCCGTATAATATCGCTTCCTTCATAGGTCCATCTGGTACTTCTTCAATACTTGGCGGCGCATAGACAACTGACTGAGCAGCTGCTGTCGTTGGTATTTTTGTTTGTACAGCAACTTCTTTACTTTCTCCTTTAGCATCCCCTAAAATTTTGTCGCTAATGACCGCCCCCACAAAAAGTGTACCTACTAACAGCACTGTCCCCGCAACCCCTGCTACTATAGGTTTCATCTACAATACCCCCCTTTGTATAATCACCTATATTTTAGCAAAACGATATGTTTTTCGATGTGATTTTTCTCACATTTCACGTAAATAGAACCATTTAGAGGATATAATTACAAATTCTTTTGTTCTATAACACATTAAACAAGACTTAATACCTCATACAGTATGAATTATTTCCTAATACAAAAATGCCGAGCACAGCATTGCACCCAGCATTTTAGCGTATTCTTATAATTTACATTCACCATCAGCACAAATAGCTTCACCATCACCTACCATCTTTAAAACCGGCTGAATACCCGCTATCTCCGCCGCTTGATGTAAAGTACGTACGAAAACCTCAGTTGGCTCTGCACCTTTAATACCGTAACGATTTTCAAAAACAAAGAACGGAACACTTTGTATACCTAGCTGTTGGGCATCATATCGATCTCTATCTAAAACTTCACTGAAGTCTTTTGATGCTAGTACGCCCTTTGCCATTTCAACATCTAAGTCTAAATTTTCAATGACTTTTAACAAGAACCTATCATCGTTTAAGTCTTTTCCTTCCAAAAAATAACCACTCATAAGTTCTTCCGTATAAACCGACTCTTTACCAAAATCTCTTGTCCATTTTGCCAATCGATGGGCTTTTTCAGTATGAGCTGTTTTCATATCCTCAAAATTGTAATGCAAGCCAACCTCTTCGGCCCGTATTGCTATACCCTTAGTTATTTCCTTTACTTCTTCTATCGTGGAGTCAAATTTCGCAGTCATACCCTCATATAAAGTTGGTGCATCTTTCTTAGGCGTATCTGGTCCAATTTGATATGCTTTGTATTCAATTTCTACCTGCCCTGAATAACCTGCTAAGTCAATAGCACGCTCCAATTCTCGTTTGCCAATATAGCAGAACGGACATGTAAAATCGGAAAAAACCTCAATTTTCATTTACAACTGCCTCCTATAATATATTCATCCAAATTTTGATAGCAGTTGCCAATATAAGTACTGCTAAAATAGCCTGCAAAATTTTCGTATTTAAATTTTTCCCTGCCCTTGCACCTAATGGAGCAGCTACTAGGCTAGCTATAATCATAATGACTGCAGGATAGTAATTAACTTGTCCCGTCATCAATTTTCCAATCGTTCCACCTATTGAGGATATCAAGGTAATCGCAAGGCTTGTAGCGATTGTCATACGTGTGGGTATACCTAATACTACTAGCATTATCGGTACTAACAAGAAACCACCAGCTGCCCCGACAATCCCCGATCCAATACCAACAATAAACGCTAAAACGGCTGCTATCGGTTTATTGAACGTTACCTCATCTAAAGGCTTGTCGTCAATTTGCTTCTTAGGAATAAACATCATCACCGCGGCAATCAACGCCAATACACCATAAACGATGTTAACTCCCACTTCAGATAAAAATTTAGAACCATAACTACCAACGAAACTCCCTACTAATACGGCACCACCCATATATATAATCAGTGATTTATTTAAATAACCACCTTTTCGATATGCCCATACTCCTGCCATAGAAGCAAACAACACTTCTACTGCACTAATCCCTGACACCTCGTGTGCTGAAAATGCTGCAAAGCCAAGTAAAGGTGGGATATATAATAACATTGGATATTTAATAATTGCTCCGCCAATTCCTAGCATTCCTGATACAAACGAACCGACAAAGCCAATCAAAAATATTGTAATAATCCATGCTAAATCCATACTCTTCCTTCTTTCTGGTTACTTCACTAAGAACCAATAACAAAAGGAGGGGTGTTCTACTTTCCAATAGACAACCCCCTCCAGTCTTAAGCTTTCTGAATAAAGAATGTAATGACACCAGCGTCTTCAGTTTTATCTAAAATTGTATGACCACCGGCTTTTACCCAAGCAGGGATGTCCGCTAGCGCTCCTTTATCTGTTACTTGAACCTCTAAAACTTCCCCTGAAGCTAATGTATCTATCGCTTTTTTTGTTTTCACTATAGGCATTGGACAAGATAGACCTTTTGCATCTAGTTGTAAGTTTGATTTCATATTTTTCTCCTTTGGAACGGCAAAGGTTGTAAGCGATTTTGCCGGTTCTGTTTGTTTTTTCACGACTTTACGAAGGATGAGCGCCTTCGCTTCGCGGTATTTACATGCTATAACCATGCATGCGTACTCATTGCATTTCACTTAACGGACTATCGAACTGCGCAGCGATTCGGACCAATTTCCATCTCTGTTTGCTCATCCTGCGTCGGGGTAATCTTACCCATATTTACTTGACGAATTTCTTGATATGCATTTGGCTGTGGAGGCAAATGCTTTGTTACCACGCTTCGGAATTCTGCTTCATCTTTAATATTTAAGCCGTGATTTTCGGCAAATAATTGCCCAAGATGTTTTGCTACAGTTCCATCTTCATTTAGTTCATCAATAATCATAAAATGAGCCGGTAAAACAATTAAATCATCCGATAATTCTCTGTATCGTTTGTAAAGTGTTTCGCGTAAATCACCAACCCAATCTTCTGCAAGACCCGCTAAATCAGGGCGTCCAATTGAATCAATAAATAAAATATCTCCAGTTAATAAATACTTGTTGTCCACAACAAATGACGTTGAACCAATTGTATGACCAGGAGAATAAATCGCTCCTACATCAATTTTAGAGGCGCCAACTTGTACAGTTGTTCCATCCAGTAAAGGTGTATAGTCAAACACAACCTCTTCTGCATCTTTTGGTGGTAAATAATACGCCGCACCAGTAGTAGCTGCTATATGTCGTCCACCAGAAATATGATCAGCATGCAAATGTGTATCGAACACATATTTAATTTTTACGTTTTTCTCTTCCGCAAAGCTTGTGAATGTGTCAGTAAAACGCACAGCATCGATAATCGCAGCTTCTCCCTCAGAGATGACCATATAAGAAAGGCAACCCTTCCCTAAACGTACAAATTGATAAAGCTCACCACCATCTGTTAAATCTCCAACTTTAATCGGTTCTAAATATTCACTCCACGTTTTCATTCCACCTTCTAAATAAGCCACCGTGCGTCCCGCTTCTGATAACATCTCGGCTACCATCAGAGATGACCCTTCTTTCGCACAAACGACTAACACATCCATATCAGCTGGAATCTTCGGTAAAATATCCTCGACGCCGTCTAATAGCTCAAAATACGGAATATTAAGGTATTCAAATTTATGTCCATCAATTTTCCAATCTTCGAATGCATCCGCATTTCGAACATCTAAAATAAATAATTCTTCATTATTAATTACTTTTTTCGCTACTTGTGCTGCGCTCCATTTTAGAACTGACACTTCAGTTACCCCCTTAGGTATTGTTTTATTGATTTTTTTAGCGGAAAGGACTGTCCTCTCCGCCTGTATAGTTACAAATTAATTAGAATGTTAATGACGGTGCTGCATCTTTTGCAAACTCTAAGAATGTCACAGCTCCCCCAACCTCGATACCTTCAATAAAATCTGCTGTCGTTAAACCCATTACATCCATAGTCATTTGACACGCGATCATCTTCACACCTAATTCTTGTGCCATTTCCACCAATTGCGGAATTGCTGGTACATTAGCTTTAGCAAACCCTTCTGCAAAATGCTCCGCTCCCGCAGGCATAGGTAATGCGTGCATTCCTTGTTTATGAATTAAATTTAAACCTTCGAATGTAAAGAAGATGGCTACTTCTTTCTCTGTAGCAGCCGCTGCCGTCGCAATATTGAACACCTTATACGCATCGAAAAGACCACCGTTACTTGCAATTATCGCTACTTTATTTGACATAATAAATTCCTCCTAAATATTTTTTGTTAAATTTCCCGTCCAGGAAGTCATCCCTGGTAGAACGTTAAATACCTTTGTAAAGCCATGTGCTGTAAGCTTTTGAGCAGCTAAATCACTACGCTTCCCTGTTCGACATACGACATAAATCTCTTGTTCTTTATCAAGCTCAGAAAGACGAGCTTCTAGTTCCCCCATCGGAATAGACTTTGCTCCCTCAATATGCCCAAAAGCAAACTCCGCCTTCTCTCGAACATCGAGAATAAGACCTTCTCTTTCCATAACCTCTTCTAACTCAATTGTCTGTTCAAATGTTCTCTCATCCATTGTGTCATCTGAACATTTACGAATGTAATGTTTAAGCACACTCTCTTCTTCCACTGTCCCAATATATTGATGACCTACAGATTCAGCCCATGCAGCAATATCCGCCTTCGAACCCTTGTCTGTCGCTGAGACTTCTAAAATTTGACCATCTACTAAATCAGCCATTGCCTTTTTCGTTTTAACAATTGGCATAGGACAAGAAAGCCCCTTGGCATCCAGCTGAAAATCTGCCTTAATACTCATAACTTCCTCCTATATACCTACAAGGGTATTATTTTTACTAAAAAAATATAGCAAGCGTTACAGGTTTTACTTTACTTCACCATTCCAAGCGAGCATACCACCAACCATATTGGATACGTTGAAACCTTGGCTTTCTAAAAACTGAGTAGCACTTCCACTACGACCACCTGATCGACAGACCATAACATATGGTTCATTTTTATTTAGCTCATGCAGACGAAATTCAAGTAAGCCAAGTGGGATATGAATAATGCCCGGTATGTGACCTGCCTCAACTTCATCTACTTCACGTACGTCGATTAAATTTATTGCCTGACCTTGCTCTAAAGCTTGTTGTACTTCTTTTGTTGAAACTTCCTTCATGCTATTTTCCTCCTAATACGCACTCATGCCACCACGGACATTTGTGACACGCTCAAATCCTTGTTTTTTTAATTGCTTACACGCCTGACTACTACGCATCCCACTTTGACAAATGACCACTACCTCTTTATCTTTCGGTAATTTATCAAAACTCGAACCAAGTGGAATATTTTTAAATTGCGGGATATTTCGCCCCTTATATTCAGCCGGTGTACGCACATCGATAAAAACTTTATCCTTATCATTCAAAATATTTTTCAATTGCGCCGCCGAAATTGACTGCACCCCTTTCGTTGGCTTCATTCGCCAAACGAAAAATGCAATAACAACAGCAAGTAAAATCCATGTTCCCAAGTAACACCACCTCCTCCTGCATACTATTCAGGGTATATAAATTTATCTGCTTTTCACAACTAAATCCATCGCTTCTTGGATGGCTGTATTCACTTTTTCCGCATCCCCTTCAGCAGTCGTAACACATTCCAATAAATTTTCACTAACAATTACTCCAATAGTCCGATCAACCGCAGAACGCACGGCAGATAGCTGTGTAATCACATCTTTACAGTTTTTTTCTTCCTCCATCATGCGTAAAACACCACGCAATTGACCTTCTATTCGCTTCACTCGATTAGCTGTTTTTGTACCGTAAGCCATACTATCACGCCTCCCTTCAAAACGATCGATTGAACTTGCTTACGTGATTCATAATATACCCCATTAGGTATAATGTCAACATGAAAGCTCGAATTTTTCTTAATCATCGTTACAATGTCATTTCCCTCTTGTAGCAACGTTTTATCTCGTCAATAGACTGAGTTCCTCTATTTCAGCGGGTGTAAACACCGCTGAAATAAGTTAAAAAAAGCGAGAAATCCGACGATGCATCATCGAATTTCTCGCTTAAATAGAATTTATAGCACATTGCTATGAAGGCTTATTTCTTTTTAATAGTAATTGTCCAAGCAGCTTCGCCAACTTGTTCATACTCCGTTACCTCGTGCCCTTCTTCAGCAGCCCAACGAGGAATAGATTCTGTACCTTGTGTACAATCAAATTGCACTTCTAATTCATCGCCTGAATGTAAATCTTTTATAGCTTCTTTTGCTTCTACTAAAGGAAATGGACAAACCATCCCCATTACTTCTAATGTTTTTTTCAAATGAATACACTCCTTTTTTATGCTGTTATTACTCGCGCAGCTTGCTTAGCCTTTTTACTTGGTCGAACGAATACAAAGTAAGATGCTGTCCATGTACCTAAAATCATAAACCCTAATGAAATCCAACCTTGCCAAGTCATCATCGCTGTCATCACCAATCCATTACCAATTGAGCAACCTCCTGCTAAACCTGCGCCGAACCCCATCATAAGTCCACCACATAAGCTGTTTATCGCTGTTTTTGTATCTGGAATACGGAATCTAAATTCGCCACTCATTTTTGCTGCGAATAATGATCCTAAGAAAATTCCTAGTACAAGGAAAACACCCCAGTTGATGAAGCTAATTTGTCCTGTCACTAAAAATTGCAAAATATTAGCAGAAGGTGTTGTAACACCTAACCCACCTATGCGACCAGTAGCAACACTTAATGGCCACGCTAAAGTTGCAATTACGCCAATAATTGTTGCAGTTATAAATGGATGCCAACGTTTTTCAAATAAAATATGTGCTAATCCCGTTTTTTTCGGCTTTAACCCTGGGATTTTCAATCGTGGCTTCTTGAGCTCACGGTAAATGATCAATGCAACAACTACTACAAAAATCGTAATAATCAACCAGTTGTTTACGCCAATTGTCTCGGCAATAGAATTACTTTCAATGCTCGTTTCTTTAATAGCCTTATCTAATGGCAGCAATACACCTGATTTCATCATTGCTGCTACAAGCATATACCCAGCTAATGCAATCCAACTGCCAATTAAACCTTCTCCAGCACGATACCAAGTCCCTGTTGCACAACCACCAGCGAAAATAATGCCAATCCCAAAAATAAATGAACCAACAATAACAGCTACTATTGGTAAAGAACCAGCACTGAATTCAAATACCTTTAAACTAATTAAGGTATATACACCAACACTTTGAATTGCTATCGCAATCAGTAATGCGTAAAACATACGATTATCTTTTGTCAAATACATATCGCGGAAGCCGCCAGTCAAGCAAAAACGACCACGCTGCATTACAAATCCTAGTAAAGCTCCACAAATAAGTCCTGTAATAACCATTTGGACCATCCATAATTCCCCTTTCGATATCCAAGTATTCTTATAAGGTATATTACCACCTGTTTTACTGCGAATTCAATCACTTTTTTAAAAAAAATGAAAAATCTAATAACTCTTTCAAACCTACGCACTCAAAAACCCTTGCTACAAGTGCAAATAACTGCTTCTTATAACAAGGGTTCATTTATTTTGTTAATTGCATGGCTGGACCAAAGAATTCATAATGAATTTTTTCGTCTTTCATGCCAATCTCATGTGAATTTTTGATTTCTTTGTAAAGGTTTCTTATAGATTGTTTTCGTTTTTTTCGCAGTATGATTTCAAAGGAATTGTACGCTCTGCACAAATAAAAACATACTTTATAACACCCCCTATTTTTTATTTAACCTATAGAATTACAATGTTTTAATGGTTAAAAATACTGTGATTTAGTTTTGTGCTAACATGTTTATGAAATTCCGGTAATTCCTTTAACGGTTCTTTAAATGTAATTAGTACCTTTTCAATACCGATGCTACTTAATTCTTGTAATTTAGCAATTACTTCATCATAACTACCGATTAACCCTGTACGAAAACCTTCATTATTAGCTACAAAATCACTTAACTGAGTGGCATTTTTCCACATCCCTAACGTTTCTTTGCGATTCTGGAACTGCAGGATTGCTTCTTCATCTGCATGGTCAATAATAGATTGAAATTCTCGGAACGCTTCTTCAGAAGTTTTACGGGCAATCACAAATGCATTAACAGCAAATTTTATCGTCCGCCCCTTTCTTTTCGCAATCTCAGTTACATTTTCAATCTGTTTTTGCAACTCTACAATCGGAGCTCCGTTCATAAAATAAACATCACTGTGCACGCCTGCCATAACTTGAGCGTCTTCTGAATTACCACCTTGATAAATTGAAGGATATGGCTTTTGAATTGGTTTTGGTGTAAGCGTAGCATTTTTTATTGTATAGAAATCGCCCTCATAGCTAAAGTTGTCTTGTGACCAAAGACCTTTCAATACCTCTAAATACTCTGTTGAACGTCGATACCGATCTTCATGGTTGATCCACTCAATACCAAAGGTTTCTTGCTCTTTTTTAAACCAACCACTCACTAAATTAATATGAAATCTCCCATTTGAAATGACGTCTATTGTTGAACCTATTTTAGCTAAAGTTGCTGGATGGATGAACCCAGGCAAAACAGCTGCTATAAAGTGAATATTTTTCGTTTCAGCAAATAACGCTGCCGCAATCGTTAGGGCATCCAGCTGCCCTTCTTCAGCACTATCATTACCACCAATATTACCCATATATCGAATTGGAAATAAAACAGCATTTATATCTAACTTTTCAGCCAATTTTATCAATGTTTTATTGTACTCAAAGCTTCCTTCTGTATTTTGCTCTATCCTAGAACGTAAAAATCCACCTGCTAAATTTGAGCCCCAAATAACAAATTCCATTCAATGATCACTCCATTTACTCAAATAATGGCAATACCTTTTCTCCGAAAATTTCCGCTTCCTCTTTATGAGGGAAGCCTGATAAAATAAAGTGCCTTACGCCGATATCAATATACGCTTGCAACCCTGCTTTTACTTGCTCCGGTGTACCAACAATGGCGGTTCCTGCACCTTTTCGAATTTTCCCGATACCTGCCCAACTGTATTGATCAAATCGCTCGTTTTCAGCAGTAAGGACATTCATTCTTTTTTGAGCCACTGAATCTACCGTTTCATAATATCGATTAAGATTCGATTGTACAGGGTTTTCAATTTTACTAATAATGTTATAAGCAGCATCCCAAGCCTCTTGTTCTGTATCCCGTACAACTATATGAATTCGAATACCGTACTCTAATTGACGATTATACTTTTTAGCTCGTCTTTCAACATCTTGAATTTGTTCCTGAATGCTCGCAATTGGCTCCCCCCATTGCAAATAAACATCTGCAGCTTTAGCAGCTATTTCCTTAGCCACATCGGAAGAACCTCCAAAATAAATAGGAATACCTTTTTCTTGATAGAGAGTAGGAATCAACTTTCCTTCAGTTACATTAAAAAACTCGCCATCATGATGAAACGATTCTCCTCGCCATGTTTCTTTCACTACAGTTAAAAATTCATCTGTACGTTCATAGCGTTGTTGGTGTGATAAATAGTCACCGTCTTGTGCTAGCTCTTTTTCTGAACCGCCCGTTACAACATTGACCAACACTCTCCCCTTCGAAAATCGATCTAAAGTTGCTGCCATTTTAGATGCAACTGTCGGTGAAACAAAGCCGGGTCTAAATGCAATTAACGGTTTTATATGCTTTGTCTGATGAATGATCGCAGACCCTACAAGCCAAGAATCTAAATAAGGAATACCTGTTGGAATCAAAATCCCTTCAAATCCTGCTTTTTCTGCCGTTTGAGCTACATCTACTAAATACTCAAAGGTCGGCTCTCTTTCAGGTTGCTTTAACCCTAAATACCTTCCGTCTCCATTTGTAGGAGCAAACCAATAAAAATGTGGTTTCATAGTTCTCTCTCCTTACCTAATTAAATTCTTCCACTAGCTTTAACAATCGATCCTTTTCACTGTAATTTTGATATTGCGCTGCAAAGGTACGAACAGGATCACCTGAATAAAAACGTTCATATAATTCGTGACGCGCTCCAAGTTGACTACCTATTAAATCCCAAGCTAGTTTAATAAATTTGGTTCTTGCAAATGCACTTGTATGTGTACCTCCATAATACGACTGTATCTTGTCGCCTATTGGCCCATTGATTTCTTCAATAGTAGACGGCACTTGCAGTAATCCGCTTGCTCCAATTTGCTGTAATATTTCCAAAGCACGTGGATAATAACGTGTACCTAAATTTCGGGCAGTCGTTAAAAATCGTTGTTTAGGTAGATAAATTCCATTGTGTTCGATAGCTTCATATTCAGCCGCATTTAATAAGCCCTTTATAGTTTCTAACTGTATGATTAACTCACTCAACTTCTCTTTTACATGTAAAAACTCCGTCGCTCCAGCTGTTTCCGCTAGTTCGTTGCCAATTGAGACGACCGATTCTAATTTACTAATCAGGCGTACAACCGTTTGATGCTGACTTAACAAGGATGATGCCGTTTCTATTCGTAACTTCCAAGCTAATTCAGGATCTTCTGCTACCAACACCCTTTCCCAAGGGATTAGAACATTATCAAAAATTAAGACAGCATCCATTTCATCAAAACGAGAGCTTAAAGGATGGTTGTTTGTATCAGTTGAAGCAAACGATTCTCGACATACCATATGTAGCCCTTGAGCTGAGGTTGGAACATAAAATACATTTGCCATTAGTGCTTCCTCTAACCCTCGCTTATGATAAGAGGTTATGAGCAGTTCATCTACATATGGTGCTGCTGTAGCAATTGTTTTGGCACCACTCACAAAAATGCCTTCTTCATTTTTAGTAACTACACGTAATTTCCCGTGCTCTATCTCTTCAGCAGATTTTGAACGGTTTTTTTGCGGGTCATGTGCAGCTACCGTTGATAATAAATCTAAATCACGCGACTCTTCGTATAGTTTTTCAAGCTTTGTTGCAATGCCCGGTGTCAAAACATCTAATTGTTGTCTACTTGCATACCAACCTACTAACTGCGAACGAGAATATTCGGATAAACGGCTCATTACGCCAAATGTTTCATCTACCCAGCATTTATAAGCTAAACTTTTCCTTTTCAAATCATTGATTGATGTTGGAACTAAAAAAGATAAATGGGCATTTGTACCTTTTTCCGTTTCATACGTTAAAATCGATTTTGTCGGCTCCACTGTTTGTAAATTTAATAAATGCTGTATTGTTTGAACAGTCCCTTTAAAGGCGTTATGGTTTTCTAAATTATTAACAATCTCCCCATCTAACCAAACTGTTCGCCCATTATTCAACCTCTGCAAATACGGAATCGGCGTATTCATCTTCGTTTACCTCCCCTTCAATCAAATTACTCAAAAAATGATTTAGCTTATTTTTCAAATAGGACTTATCATAAGTTTCATACTGCAATGCATAAACGCGAATTGGATCCCCTGTATAAAACCGTTCGTATAAATCATGACGTGAGCCGAGTTGACTACCAATAAGCTCCCACCCAATTCTAAATAACTTTTCTTTTGTTTGTGCATCCACCTTTGCCCCTTTATAGTATTTAGAAAATAACGGGTATAGCTCATGATTTTCTGGGATCGGAGATGACGATAATTGAATAAAGCCTCCTGCTCCAATCTGCTTTAAAATATCTAGAGCACGGCCATAGAAATGGGTACCTAAATTTCTTGCTGTTTGGAGTGGCGTAATATTAGGTAAATAAACTTTCTGCTCATTTAGATGCCCTTCTTTTTCAGATGAAATTAATAAAGCTTCAATACTATCAATTTGTGTATAAAGCTCCCCTATTTTTTCTTGAACATGTAGAAAGTAATCTGCACCAATTGATTGAGCTATTGCTGTTGTAACTCCAGCAATAAATTCTAATTTTGATAGTAAACGAACCACCGTTTGATGCTGTGCTAGCGCATCGATTTGCTGATGCTGATGAGCTTTCAACACGCCCTCAGGTGAACCTTTAATAAGCACCCTATCCCACGGAATTAAAACATCGTCAAATAATAAAACAGCGTCCATTTCATCGAATCTTGAACTTAATTTATGATGTTCTTTATTTGAAGCAAATGATTCTCGACAAACAATTTGTAGTCCAGGTAAGTTTAATGGCACAATAAACATATTTGCTTGTGCTATTTGATTTGATGATAATTTTTGCGGAGAGGTAACAATGACATCATGTGCATACGGAGCACCAGTTGCAATCATTTTAGCCCCTCGTACAACTACCCCCTCCTCGGTCTCCCGTATAATACGTAATAATGCATCTTCACCTTGCTCTTCTGCTAGTTTCGAACGATCAATTTGAGGATCCAAAATTGCAGTAGTCACAATTCGCCGTTCATCTCTAGCTAACTCATAATATTTCGTTATTTTTTCAACAAATTCAACATCATATTGCGCAAACTGATGACGATCCAAATAGTATCCGGTAATTAGAGAATTAGCATAATCTGATAAACGACTCATCACTCCATAGGTTTTATTCGACCATAGAGCAAATGCTTTTTTACGCTTTATTAAATCCTCATAGCTACGTGGAATATAAAATGCACTATGAACAAATCGATTACTTTTCGGACTTTTAAAGCCTGCAATGCTTTGATTCTTCTCATCATCTAGAAGTGCTATTAAATTTGTGATAGTTTCTAATGTTCCCGTAAAGGCAGGATGAGTTGTTACGTCCACTTTTACTCCGTCCAGCCACACACTTCTTCCATCTTTCAAACTTCCACTAAAGGACATTTATTTCTCCAACTCCTTTTCATGAACACAAAAAACTCCCACCAAATCTCCTTCGCAAATCTTCGCTTAAGACATCAATGAGAGCTCCATTTTTATGGTCACTATGAATATTTTTTTAGGCAAAAAACAAAATCGGAGCTTTTAGTTCTAAAACTAAAGCTCCGATTTTTTCAGTCGCCACATTATATAAATTAATTTACATATTAAACCAAACAAAACCAATAAGTCAAGTATACTTTTAAAATTAATTGATCAATTTACCGCGGCTAAATTGCGTCCGCCGCATTCATCTCACCACCTATAGAAGTGGGAGACTTCTGTTACCTGTCTCTTCGCTTTCGCTACCAAAACACTTACTGAAAGAAGTTAAAAACTTATTGATTTATAAAAAAGCGTTTGCTATAATCCTACTAATCCAATTGGTATTAAAATAATTACTGACCGGAATCACCGGAGGCGTGTAAACAATTGTCGTTTACGCGTTTTTTTATTGCTTATATCTAGTAGTCAGTGTCAATATTACTTTTTTAGATAATGGAGGATAAAAAAAATGAAACAATTTCTTTTCCTTTTAAGTACTATGCTATTGATATCAGTGTTAGCAGCTTGTAATTCAAACGGGACTGCACAAGATACATCAAATAAAACAATTAAAATAGGTTTTACACCCGGTCCATACAGCGACCAATTTCAACTTGGCATTGCACCGATACTAAAAGAAAAAGGATACACAATTGAAACAATTGAATTCAGTAATATTATCCAGCCTAATATCGCTTTAGGTGATGGCTCAATTGATGCTAATATTTTTCAACACACAGCCTATTTGGAAAACTTTAAAAAAGAGAAGCATTTAGATTTGACAGAAATACTTAAAGTTCCTACTGCACCAATGGGGGTCTATTCAGATCGTTTTGATTCTATCGACAGTTTAGAAAAAAATAAAGAATATACAGTAGCAATTCCTAATGATCCAGCTAATATTGCACGTGCTCTACGAATCTTAGACGATCTTGGATGGATTGAACTAAAAGAAGGTTATTCACCCACTACAGTGAGTAAACAAGATATCACTAAATATGTATACACTATTGATTTCGTCGAAATGGAGCAAGCACAATTGCCACGTTCACTGTCTGACGTAGATTTTGCACTTGTAAATGGTAACTTTATTTTGTCATCTGGAAGAAAACTATCATCGAACTTAGCATTAGAGAACCCAACTTTCGAATACCAAAACCTATTAGCAGTTCGCACTGAGGATAAAGATAAAAAATTTGTAAAGGATTTAATTGAAGCATATCATTCTGCAGATTTTCAGAAATTTATTGAATCCAATAAAGACTACGAAGGATTTCATCGACCAGATTATTTTAAAAACTAATTCTTTATGAAATTAAAAAGATGACGTGCTTTTAAATAAAAGCACGTCACCTATAATTTTGAAAATTTTATTTTACTAATTGCATGGCTGGACCAAAGAATTCATAATGAATTTTTTCGTCTTTCACGCCAATCTCATGTAAATTTTTAATGACCGCTTCCATAAAGCCAGCAGGTCCACATACGTAAACATCTGCATTGTTGGCTACTTTTTCAGCTAAAAATTCTTTTGTTATTTTCTTATCTTCATCCGAATATAACGCTGTATATGTTGCATTTGGAAGCACATTTACTTTCTTTTGAATGTCATCGCTAAATGCTACAACTTTTTCATTGCGCGCACATTGAATAAAGCTCACTTCATTTGCCGCATCATCTTTTAGTGATTGCAGCATACTGTTTAATGGTGTTACCCCGATACCACCGCTTACAAATGTAATTGGAGCAGAAGTTTCTTCTAAAACAAATAGTCCTGCTGGAGCACTTACATCCACTAAATCTCCGACTTCTAATACGTCGTGAATAAAGTTAGATACTTTACCATTTGGCGTATGATCGCTTTCACGTTTTACAGAAATACGATAGCCGTCTTCTGTACTTGCTTGTGAAAGTGTATATTGACGGTTCATTAAATACTCTTCACCTGGTACTTTCACACGAATACTGATATATTGACCTGGCTCATAAGCTGGTAGAGGGGAACCATCTTCATTTTCAAAGTAGATAGATGTAACAAGATCACTTTCTACTACTTTTTTCGCTACTTTCAACGGTTTAAATAAGCGCCATCCGCCATTACCCTCAGCTTTTTGATATAGCTCTTCTTCTACTTGAATGAAGATATCTGCAATGACGCCATATGCTTCAGCCCATGCATTAATGATATCATCTGTTGCTGCATCACCAAGCACTTCTTTAATCGCTTTTAGTAAGTTTTCTCCTACTATTGGATAATGCTCAGGTAAAATTCCTAGACTACGGTGTTTATGAGCAATTAACATCACCGCTGGTAAAATAGCTTCTAAATTTTCAATATGAACTGCCGCAGCATAAACTGTGTTTGCTAATGCTGTTTGCTGACGACCTTTTTCTTGATTTGTATGGTTAAAAATATTTAATAATTCTGGATGAGCTTGGAACAAATTTTTATAAAATGTTTTAGTAATTTCCACTCCGTGAACTTCTAATACAGGAACTGTTGCTTTAATAATTTGTACTGTTTCTTGTTTTAACATATCGCTTACCACCCTTTCGTGATTACAATATAACGCTCTCACTTTTTAAAAGCAATATATGAAATACATCTTTAACAAAATGGACATAATTAATGTATTTTAAATACATCTTTAAAAAAGTATTGAATTTATAATACTTCAAGGTAAAAATGCTATAATTATTTTGAACTATAGAAAGTAGGGTGTTCTTATGCGCTTAACTTTATACACAGATTATTCCCTCCGAACACTCATATATTTGGGTGCGAAGGAAGATGGCCAATTATCAACTATCCAAGAAATTTCAGATGCTTATAATATATCGAAAAACCATTTAATGAAGGTGACACACCAACTTGGATTATTGGGCTATATTGAAACGATTCGAGGGCGTGGCGGAGGAATTCGCCTAGCAATTGATCCAAAGACCATTACAATTGGTGAAATAGTACGTCATACAGAAGAGGATTTTCATCTTGTCGAATGCTTTGACAAAGAAAATAATCTATGTAAAATTGCTCCGGAATGCCAGCTAAAAGGCGTATTATACGAAGCATTACAGGCCTATTTAACCGTCTTAGATCGCTATACTCTAGATGACTTTTTACATTCAAAAGAAAAGTTGATGGCACTGTTGCTTGGCGATTAAAAATACCCGCACAACTCAAGTTGGACGGGTATTTCTTTATGTCTAAAATATTTTACAATGCCTTTGAAAAGAAAATCATATCTAGTGCACGAATGCCATTTTCATAGATTGGCTCTGGGTAATTACTGAAAAAATCTTTTTCAATGGCTTCCATACGAAAACCTGCTTTTTGATAGAAGGCAATATTATCAATACTAGAATTTGCAGTACCAACTATTATCGTTTGATATCCTTGTGATTGACAAATGGTTGTTATTTGTCGCAGTGCTTCTTTCCCAAGTCCTTTACCTTGATACTTCGGTACAATCGCTATATTTTTCAACTCAACTGTTGAATCAGACTGTTTAAGAAGTAACGCTACGCCCGCTAACTGCTCACCACATTTAATCTCGTATAATTCACCGTCATTTAAATATTCTCGAACAGCGACTTCACTTTCATCAGCTAATAATAATTGTGGCAAATAGTCTTCCCTTACACCTTCCACTTTCTTTAAGGTTGTACGATATTGAACAAAATCTTCGCGCTCAAAAACATTTAAAACACACGGCTGCTTTTCTTTAATCTCTAGCCATGAATGCTCTTGCGGAAAATCATTCTCAACTCCTAATCGAATAAAAGACAACTTTTCCTGTGCCTTTTGTGAGCGTATATTGACCTTTCTAGCTCCTGCAAAAACACGCTTTAGCCCTAACTCAAAGAATGCAATATCTAAGATTGCAACTTTTGCTTGAAGATTATAGCCCTTTCCCCAAAACTCATGGCCCAGCCATGAGCCAATATGACAACTCTTTTTATTGTGATCAATAAACATTAACGCCGTCACACCAATCAGTTGCCCTTCCTCATCTAAGACAACACGAGGGACTGTCTTTCCAGCTTCTTCGTCCACACATTCACGTTTAATAAAATTAATCGTATCTTCCACTTTGCCAGCAGGTAACCCTAGTGCATCTCGAACCTGTGGCATAGAAGACAGTGCATGCATCGCTTCAGCATATTTTATATCGTGTCTCACTAAAGTTACTACCATATGCTATTCTCCTTTTAACATGATTAACAACGGACTGTGTAACATCCTCTACTAACATAATGAAGTTATTTCATCCATTTATTTATATATATTTCTTCTGAAAATCAATTATACGTTAGTTGCCAAGATACACCAAAACGATCCTGAATCCAGGCAAATTTCTTAGAAAATCCATAATTATTAAGTGGCATTAAAGCTTGTCCACCTTCTAAAATTTGAGCAACTAGACTGTCGATCTCTTCTTCAGACTCACATTCCATAAAAATAGAAGTTGACGGTGTAAATGTAAAGTTATGCTGTATTACACTATCATTCACCATCATTTTCAAACCTTTTAAATAAAGAACAGCCATCGCAACCTGTTGTGAGTTTTCCATGTAAGTTAAGCTTTCCACCTGTAATTCTGAAAACCACTGTTGATATTGCAGAATAGCTTCATTAGCTTGTCCCTGAAACATTAAAAATGTAGTGGCACTTTTCATTTATTTAACTCCCCTTCATATTTTGTAATCCATTGTGCTGGTGTCATTTTCGCAACAAGCTCACCTATTAATTCATACGGAATATTTTTAGTGCTTGTAAAACGAATACAGCTTTTCCCCATATTGAGTTTCGTCGGTACTCGTTTCGCATACTCCTCTTGGAACCACGAGAGTAACGCTTGATCTGTATAAATGCCCATATGATAAACTGCAATATGGCGTTTCTGTGCAGCAAGACTTATAAAGGGCAAGGGAGTATTCGGCGTGACATGATAGCCCTTCGGATAAGTAGTTAGTGGAACAACATAGCTTACCATGTCATAATACATGCTTTCTTCAAAACCCTCTGGTAAATTGCTTTCTACCACATCCACAAGTTTGGCAAAACTCTCCCGCCATTTTTCATCCACTTGCTCAATATATGAGTTCTTCATTCTCTGCCCTCTTTTCAACATAGTAGTGTGTGTTTTTATTAATTAGAAAACTCATTCCATAACATAGAATTGATTTCCGCTCCGACTAAATATTTAATCGCTCCGCTACATAATAAATCCTAATTGCTGTCTTATTTCACTAACTAGGCTAATCATAGGATTGCCAATTACAATGAATATAGCATCATTTATAGGAATCAATAAAGCCTCTATGTAATTTATGCTTTACCCTCCGCCTTTGCTTTTCGGTATAATTCCTTTGTTTTGTAGCCTAATCTAATAATTTCGCGCATCTCCTCTAAACGTGCTACTTGCGTCTCTTCCTTTTTTGCACTATAGATATATCGGGCCCAGTCCTTTTGATAACCCGGTGTTAATCCATCATAAAATATTAAATCACCCGGATTTTCCGCAAGTGAATCACACAATTGAGGAATCATACCTTCATAGTCACTAACGCACTGACTACTCGCTGTCTTCTTCTTGCCGCGTCCCTTGCCATCTCTCTTTATACTTACTATAGAAAATGTCTCATCTAATGACATAAGACTTGCAAATTTATAATCACTGCCAACAATGTATTTTTCCTCGTCCACTTGAATTGCTGGGAAGATTTCATCGCGGTGGATAAACTGATCATACTTCTTATTACCTTTTTTCGGATAAACAAAAAATAAATAACCTTGTTCCTTAAGAGTGTTTAACTTTAGTACATTTTGTAAATACGTTACCATTTCATCAATAGTAAACACAAAGGCAATTATTCGATCATGAGGTGCGTTCCCTGTTTGAGCTATTCCCTCTAATTGCATCTCCTCTGGTTGATTATGAATGGCAATGGATAGTCCATCCTTAATTTTAAATTTCTTTTGCATAGTTTTGACACCTCTTCTAATTATCAATACAATTTTCTCTTAGTTTTGATAGTATAGCTGATTTAGTGCCATTTTCGTACAAAAAAACGCTCGAATATTCTCGAGCGTTTAAGATTGAGATAAGCTATTTAATTTTTGTAGCCGTAACTATCCCTCTAATAATCGGAATGGCCATTACAATTAACACCGCTGGTAGAAACCACCAACCAAGACTCTCTGCCTCTCCAAGTGCAATACGTACCATTTGGAATGATATAGCTGTAAATATAATTAGACAAAGGTTTTTTATTTCATTCAATATTTTTCGGCTATTTAAATAAAATGCCTCTACATTACTTTCATTTAAGCGTGCTGGGTAATTATGAATATGCGGAATTTTTTCAAGGAGCCCTAGTAATATCCACAGCAATATTCCGATAAACGGAAGGATGAGTAACTCTATTTTCGAACCCCACCGATTAACTTCTCCTGCACCATTAAAATGACCTGGAATCTTTTCGGGTAGTTGGCCCCACATTACAACAATATAAAGGATGGACAGTACAAATAGCCCGCCACCGATAAAGTCCCAAATCTTTTCATATTTTGTTTTCGGCAATTTCAAAATTGGCCTATACATCTTCCCACACCCTTGCTTGTTCCTTTATTCATTTTACGTTACTACAGTTCAATTAGTTTCAAATTTATGCAAATTGTCATAATTTTTGAGATTCATAGGTAACTATCCGCCTTTACTTACTGTAAAAAAGCGAATCATTCAACTTTTTTATCATTCTACCCGCGACTAATTACCTTATTACCCCTTTTACATATTGTAAAAATAATCACAATACTTTGTAAAATTCGTATAATCTGATATAAATGGTATATACATATTTCACTTTTTTGTAACATTTCTACTAAATTACTGAGAAAGGAAACAACAACTATGCGATTTACTATCTACAAGAAGTTAGTACTCGGTTTTTTTATTGTTATTTTAGTATTAGTTGGAACAATCGGATTAAATTTTAAACAGCTTAATGCAGTAAACAAAACATATCGTGTGTTACTCGAAGAACAAACAACTAAATCTATTAGTATTCAAGAGCTACGCACAATTGCTAAACAAGAAATTATAAATATCAGAGGTTATCTATTACTTGGTAACGAGCAAAATTTTCAAAGTAATACGGCTTCACGTGAAGAATTTAAAAAGAAATATGATGAATTAAAGGCTTCGTTCGATTCTCAAAAATCTATTGAGTTATTAGAGGCAATCAATAAAAGCGAGCAAGATGTCCAACAGTTCGCAGATCGAATGTTTTCATTAAAGGCTGCTGGAGAAACAGAGCAATACGAAAAGCTTGATAGTACACAAGGCCGCCTACTTATTAAACAATTCGATAACCGTGTGGCTAACCTTGCTAACTACCAAGATGAATATATAAAAGGGCAAATAGCTGCTACATCAAAAGAAATACAATCCATTAAATTCCAAATGATTATTCTTGGCGTTTTTGCCGTCGTCATTAGTCTGATAATTGCTATGGTCATGGGAAGCCTTATCTCCCGCCCTATCAAAGGTATGGCAAAAGCTGCGAAAAAGATCGCTGATGGCGATTTAACAGCTGAGCAAATTCACATTAAAAATCGTGATGAGGTAGGTGATTTAGCACTTGCCTTTAATCAAATGGCAACAAATTTAAAGGATCTTATTACAAATGTACGTCATAACACCGTGCAAGTAAGTGGTTCTGCTGCTGAATTAACTGCAAGCGCTGAACAAACAATCCAAGCGACAGAACAAATCACTTCCTCTATACAAGAAGTTGCAAGTGGCTCCGAGGCCCAAGGAAAAAATGCTACTGAAAGTTCAGCAGCTATGAAAACTATGACAAAAGGCATTCAACAATTGGCTGCGACGACAGCTGCCGTTTCAGAGCTTGCTATAGAAACAAATACTGAAGCTAATAACGGAAATGAATCGCTACACCGTGTTATTACACAGATGGACACAATTAATTCAGCGGTTTTAGAATCGGCTAGCGTCGTGAAAAATTTAGGAAATCATTCCATTGAAATCGGAAATATTATTAGTCTCATCACAGACATCGCTGAGCAAACAAATTTACTAGCATTGAATGCTGCAATTGAGGCAGCGCGTGCAGGGGATCATGGTCGCGGTTTTGCAGTAGTTGCGGATGAAGTAAAGAAGTTAGCGGAGCAATCTAAGCAATCTGCTGAACAAATTGCAAGTCTGATTTCAGATATACAACAGGATACAAACCGTGCCGTAACTGTTATGGATACTGGTACACAAGAGGTAAAAGTCGGTATGCAAGTTGTAAAAGTAGCTGAGGAAGGCTTCTCAAAAATCGTTGAACTGATCGAACAAGTATCCCACCAAATTCAAGAAGCAACAACAGTTTCAGAAGAAATGTCATCGAGTGCTGAGCAAATTTACGCATCCTTCGATGAAATTGCAACAATCGCACAGATGTCTTCTTCAAATCTACAAAATGTAGCTTCTGCTTCTGAGGAACAACTAGCGACTATTGAAGAAGTTGCCGCTTCTGCTGCCACACTATCAAACATGGCCGAGGAATTACAAACACAGGTTTCGCGTTTTAAGGTGGATTAAGGAATTTGGTAAAGTTTCTATAATAGCTAATTATCATAACGTGGGGTTGATTTCCGTTCCGACTAGGCGCTTTCCTGGGGGCGTCCGATGAGCCGCTTCGCTTCGCTGCAGGGTCTCGGGCCAACACGATGTTGGTCACGAAGGAGTCGCCTAACCTCCACTCCAATAACTTGAATACATTGCATGCATTTTAACAATATTATGCCTCGAAGCACCACGACTATAGTTAAACGTATGAGCTGTTTTCAAAGTATCTACCTGGTAAAATACAGAAAACCATTGATTCTATGAGTGCAAAGTCAGCTCATAAAACAAATATATTTATCCTTTTCTTTTTAAAAACCAAAATAGTATAGCTACTATGAAAAGAACAAATGGTGTGAGTCCAATATATTTAAAAGTATTTTCTGCTCCTAAAAAATAAAATGCTATAGGCAAAAATGAAATTGTACTAATCAGCATAAAAACCCAAGACTTTTTAAAAATACCTACTATTAACGTGACACCAGAAATGAAAAACGAGAGCTGCCAAAGGAACAAAATTGTGTTAGGATCTACCATATTACCTTCTCCTTTTTAACATCTTCCTATATGAGAACGGACTCTGATTATCCATAGATGGTATCTATCGATGACATTCATTGTATGTGTACTGGAGTCTTCGATCTATGAAGGATTCCCAATACAAGTAGCACAGGAATCTAATCAGTTAAAGCCTCTTCTTTGTACTTTTCATTTAGCACACTTAACATCTTAATTATTGCCGTCTCCTCACTTGATACTTGTAAAGATGCAATCTCACGTACTTTATGTTCACCTACACAAACGCTTTCTTTCGCCTTTGCAAACATGGACGCATCATTCGCATCATTACCAAACGCGACAAATTCACCTTCAGCGATACCTAGCTTCGTCAGACCACTCCATTTATCTATGCCGTTCGGGCTCATATCTACAATATTTTCGGATGTATGTTCATATAACGAGATTGGTAGTTTTTTTAGCTCACCTACTATTTCTTTGCGTTGCTCTCCAGGAAATAATACAACTTTCACTATAGCCTTCAAATCCTGCAATGACACGTTTTTCGCAAGCTTTAGCGGATCTAAATTTTGATAAATTGGATGTACCTCACTTCCTGTATATGCATAATCCCAATCACCGTCTATTAAATACGGCAATCGAAATGCTGAAATAATATTTTGAATCTCTTCTACAATTATTGCTTCAAATGCTGTTACTTCAATAATTTCTCCGTTCCGTGCAACAAATGCACCATTTCCCCCAACCATTGAAAATTTTCGCATTGTTTCAGGTAATACTGGTAGTAAATCACGAATCGGACGAGCTGATGCAAAAATGATTTCATGCCCGTTTTCGATGCAAGCTTCTAGAGCATTAGTAATTCCCTCACTTAATGGTTGGCCCTTAAAACAAATCGTACCGTCTAAATCAAATACAAATTTCATAGTCACGCCTTCTTTCTAAACTGTTAATTACCTCCTTATTATCTCATAAATATTTACATTGATTGTGAAAAATAATGATTATCCCCATAACATGGAGTTGATTCCCGTTCCGAGTGGGCACTCCGATGAGACAAAATTAAGAGTACTTTTTTATCATTATCAAACGATTGATCATTGCCTCAACATAACACAGAAAAAATATAATTTTTAGAATTTTATTGACAAATTAAAAATACCCAAGTATCATTGCTTTCAACAACACATTATTGTAGGCCAAGATTGGAAATAGTAGAAATGCAAGTGTACTTGTAGAGAGTCGGTGGTTGGTGCAAACCGATAGGCACACATTTTGAACTCGTCCATGAGCCACTCCCTGAACTTTAAGTAAGGGACGTCGGTTTCCTCCGTTAACGGGATAGACAGTGATGGCTGTCGATAAGGGGACTTTTTCTATAAAGAAAAGGTCAATTAGAGTGGTACCGCGAGCATAAACTCGTCTCTATATTTTTATATAGAGGCGGGTTTTTTTGTTTTTATTTTATTGGCCTAGGTGTGGATTTCGTCTCTATTATGCAAGGCAGAGACTATCAATATAATGACAACTACTACAAAAGGAGTGTTTGAAAATGGGAAGAAAAATTTGGGTGTTTGATACAACTTTACGTGACGGCGAGCAAGTGCCTGGTGCAAAACTGAATTTATACGAAAAAGTAGAGATTGCACAGCAACTCAAAAAATTAGGCGTCGATATTATCGAGGCTGGTTTCCCGGCTTCATCACAAGGAGATTTTGATGCAGTTAAAGCTGTCGCACAAAAAGTTGGTCATACAAATGACATTATGATTACTGCTTTAGCACGTGCTGTACAGGCAGATATTGATGCTGTTTATAACGCTGTAAAATACGCTGAAAATCCGATGATTCATATGGTGCTTGGTACTTCTGATATTCATGTTGAGAAAAAATTTAGCAAATCCAAGGATCAAATTCTACAAATTGGCGTTGATGCAGTAAAATATGCGAAAACTCTTCTACCACAAGTCCAATATTCAACAGAAGACGCATCTCGCTCTGATTTTGAGTATCTTTGGAAGACCATTGAAGCTGTGATGAAGGCTGGCGCAACAATGATTAATGTACCTGACACAGTAGGCTTTGCAGAACCAGAAGAGTTTGGAGCGATGATTTATAAACTAAATGATCGTATGAAAAACTTAGACGATAGCGTTTTGTTAAGTGTTCATTGCCACAATGATCTTGGTATGGCAACTGCTAACACGCTTGCTGCGATTAAAAACGGCGCAGATAAAGTAGAATGTACGATTAACGGCATTGGTGAACGCGCAGGAAATGCAGCATTAGAAGAAGTCGTTATGGCGTTGAAAACACGCGGCTCTGTTTACAATGCTGAGACCCGTATTAACACAAGAGAAATTATGAATACGTCTCGTCTCGTTTCAAGCTTTATGGGCTTAGACGTACAAGTAAACAAAGCGATTACTGGGGATAATGCTTTTGCCCATTCATCTGGTATTCATCAAGATGGCCTTCTTAAATCTCGTGATGCCTATGAAATTGTCCATCCAGAAGATGTAGGTCTAGACGATATGGAGTTAGTCCTAACAGCTCGCTCTGGGCGTCACGCGGTGAAAAATGCCCTTGAAAAACTGGGCTTTTCAAATCTTTCAGCGGAGGAATTCGAAGGAATATTCGAAGGTTTCTTGAAGTTAGCAGATGCAAAGAAAGAAGTTTACGATCACGATTTATATGTTATTGTTGAAAGCTATTATGAAAAACATGACGCAAACAATGCCAATGCCACTCATTACAGTGATCAATTCTTCGACTTCGATGATCTACAAGTCGTCAGCAACGCAAGCTTCCCTTCAGCAAGCGTGAAAGTACGTAAAGGTGGCGAAGTATTTAAAGCAAGTGCAGTTGGCTCAGGTCCAATTGATGCCCTATATTCAGCCATCGCAGAAATTACAAACATGGATGTGAAACTTGTAGAATATAATATCAATAGCGTTTCTCGTGGTAAAGAAGCGCTTGGAAAAGTAAAAATTACAATCGAGCATGAAGGTGAAAAATATATCGCAAAAGCTGCAGATACAGATATTTTAAAAGCGAGTGCGCTAGCTTATATTAATGCGATCAATAGTATCGTTGTTGCTAAATTAACGCCTGTTATGAATTAAATAGTTGAAAGCAGTATGACACTATTGAGTCATACTGCTTTCATTTTCTCTATCGACTGCCATCTACTAACTTTCGATATTCCTCTTCAATTAATTCAACATCAAGACGTTCAAACAATGGTGTCACTTCACTAATGCTTGTCGGTAAGTCCACTTGTTCATGCCACTTCACTTCTTTGATTCCCAACATACCCCTCACCTTCTCAGCTGAAAACGGTAAAAATGGATGTAACAGTTGTCCAAGGTTAGCAATGATATAAACACACGTTGCCAGTGTTCGATTTCCAGCATCAACATTCTCTTTCACCTGTAACCATGGCTGCTGCTCGTCAAAATAACGATTAGCCGCACGAATGTATTCAAAAATAACCTCTAAAGCTTGTTTAAAATGACCCGCTTCTATATGAATACCAACATCATTAAATAGCTGAATGGTTTGTTCTCGAATAGTGGCATCTATTTCGACTTGAGGTACTTGACGATCAAACGATTTTTCTAAAAACTTCAATGTTCGATTGACAAAATTACCATAAGCACCAAGTAATTCGCCATTATGACTATAAATAAATTCTCGCCAAGAGAAATCCGTATCGCGATTTTCTGGCGCATTCATTGTTAAAAAATATCGAATGGAATCTGCATCGTATCGACTCAAAATATACGGCACCCATACCGCCCAGTTTTGGCTCGTCGATAATTTTCGTTTTTCTAATGTTAAATATTCGTTCGATACAATATGTGTAGGTAAGGCCTTTGCCCCTATCCCCATAAGAATGGCTGGCCATATAACTGTATGGAACGGGATATTATCTTTACCATGCACATAATACGATATCGTTTCTTCATTCCACAAATCTTCAATCGCTATTTGATGTTGCTTCGCCCATTCAAAACTCGCTGTTAAGTAACCTGCTACTGCTTCAATCCACACATATATTTTTTTGCCTTCAAAACCTGGTACGGGCACATCGATACCATTTGGCAAATCCCTCGTTACAGCGCGGTCAGGGACCCCTTCTGCCAAGTAACGTTCTGTTAAACCTAAAGCATTGTCTCGCCAGCGTTTTTCCGCCTTTGCCTCCGCTAAATAAGTCTCCAACCTCCCTTGAAACTGACTAAAAGCAAAATAAAAATGTTCTGTCTCCCTGATAATTGGCTCATTCCCACAAATTTTACAGCGCTTATCAATTAAATCGAGCGGGTCTAAAATGGTTGAGCAATTATCACATTGATCACCACGCGCCTTCGCACCACAGTTTGGACAAATCCCCTCTACAAATCGATCAGGCAGAAACTGCTTGTCCGTTTCACAATAGGCTTGTTCAATTTTCTTTTTGTATAAAAAATTGTTCGCCAGTAGCTGTAAAAAAATGGTTTGAACAGATTCATGATGGTGCTGCGCATCTGTTCGCGTATACAAATCATAAGTAAATCCTAAATCATTGAAGCATCTTGTAAATTCCTCGTGATAATGATTAGCAATTGCTTCCGTTGTCGTGTTTTCCTGTGCAGCCCGAATAGAAATCGGCGTGCCATTACAGTCACTTCCCGAAACATATAAAACCTTCTCGCCCTTTTGTCGGTAATATCTAGCCAAAATATCACCCGGTAATAATGCGGCAACATGCCCTAAATGCAAAGAACCATTTGCATATGGCCACGCGCCTCCAATAACAATTGTCATCCTAAGTTGCTCCCCTCTAAAATCAGAAAAAAAGTGTAGATCAATTACGCCTCGGTGTAATTGCCGCTGACGCTTCGCTTTCGCGCAGATAAACAATGCGTCTGGATTTTGAATTGTGCTAGCACAATTCTTCCTTTTAAAATCCATGACATCCGCCGGAGGCTTTATCTTTATTCAGGTAAGCCCTGAATGAAGATAAAAAAAACGCCCTAATCAAAAATTGATTAGGACGAGTATACCCGTGTTACCACCTATATTTACAAATAGCTCACACTATTTGCCTCCATCAGTGCGTCTCATTTCAAATTTCAATGAGAGATACTGCCGCTGTTATAACGAGTGCCCATCTCGTCGTAATCTACTCGCAAACTTGCTTTCGGTACGAAGCTCAAAGGTCATTTTCAAAAGGGATCATTTACCTCATTTCCACCAACAGAGGCTCTCTATATAATGTTTCTCCAATTTACTTTTCCTTATCAATGCTTTTACTATAGATTTCCACCCATTTTACTCTTTCTTCTTTTAAATTGCAATGCACGTCGATAAATATCTGAAAATTCGCGATAAGACAAAAAAGTTGGGTGATAAATCAGAGAATGTAGTCGATAAAATTTTATCCTAGCTTTAAATCAAGTAGCTCATTTAAATCATCGATGACTATGTCTGCTTTCTGTAATTCTGTGTCCTGCGCAAAGTCGAAACGTACACCAACAGAGAGTAACTGATTGTCATGAGCTGCCTGAATATCAGAAGAACGATCTCCTACAACTGCTCCGCGTTCAATGGCATTTTCCTCGATGACCTTTTTCACTAAATCAGATTTATGACCGCTCGAAATGGACTGAATACTATATGTATCTTTGATAAAACGTTGTAATTGATAGGTTTCTACTATTGCTTGCAAATACTCTGTTTGCCCATTACTGGCAATGAATAAATTATAGTTTTCTGCCAACGTAGCAAGTGTTTGCTCTGCATTTGGATACAATGCGCCCTGGCGATTACGTATTTGTTCAATAAGCTTAACATGGAATAATGCGTTGCTTTCTTCACGTGTCTCTAGCGTGTGCATAGGACATAACGTTGCCCAGACAACAGGTAATGGAACCCCCATAATTTCACGGTATTTCTCTATTGGTGTTTCTCCCTGCCACAAGCCCTTTGCACGTAGCACATCGAACGTTGCCGACAGTGCTGGCTCTAATATTAGATTTGTTTGAAATAAAGTACCATCCATATCAAAAATAATAGCTTTTTTCATAAAATCACCCCTTCTACTATTATTTCATTTTCCCAATCATTAGACATCAAAAAACTCCATATGCATTTTTTCCTTCTTATAGTAGTCCAATCGGTCCTGTAAAGTCCCTGTATGAAATTCGAATTTATGACCATCTAGATCCGTGAAGTAAATCGATTTTTTATCTCGTACATCTCTTCGTCTGCCTTCCAAAATGTTGACATTATAATGGACTAGCTTTTCATACATTTTGTCAAAATCGTCCTCCTGGATAGAAAACGCTATATGTGTATAGGATTGATGTATGTCATTGCGTGGGATATCCTTTTCTACATTCAGGGCAAGCCACAGCCCATTTGCATCTAAATAGGCTGTAGTTCTACCCTTCACTAATAATTTTGCGTTAAAAACCTTTTCATAAAATGCGATGGATTCCTCTAAATTTGAAACTGAAAATAATAAATGATTAATATTCTGGATTTTCATGCGTGTACCCCCAACTATGAAATCACCGATAAATCGCTCACTCTTATATCAAGTTTAATTTGATTTTTTGCCTTTCTTTAAGCCTTTCGCAATTTGCTTCGATTTGCGTTGCTCATTTAGTCTTGCTTGAGCATTTGTTTTGCGTTCGATAAAAGCAAGCTCTCTTTGCAATTTAAAGTAACTTTGGAGACGCGATTGTTCAAGCTCGCCAACAGTAATTGCTTGCTGTACAGCACAATGTGGCTCCTTCTGATGTGTGCAATCTCTATAACGACAGGCTGCAGAAAGTTCTTCAATATCCCGAAAACTAGAGGATAAGCTGTCACTTTGATCCCATAACTGTAGCTCCCGCATTCCAGGTGTATCAATTAAACAACCGCCACCTGACAATAGAACTAACTCACGATGTGTTGTTGTATGGCGCCCCTTCGCATCATCTTCACGAATATCCGAAACTTTCATAAGCTCCTCACCACTAAGAGCATTTGTCAAAGTGGATTTCCCTGCGCCAGAAGAACCAAGCAATGCTCCCGTCACACCTTCCGTAAATAGCGCACGAATATCTTCTAAGCCCTCGCCTGACAAAGCACTAGTCACAAAAACATCCACACCAAACGCTACAGACTCAACCTCACGTATTTTACTAGAAACATCTTCACAGAGATCGGCCTTCGTCAATACAACGACCGGCTTCGCACCTGAATCCCACGCAGCTACTAAATAACGTTCTAAACGACGAATATTAAAATCAGCATTTAAGCTCATAACTAGAAGTACGATATCAACGTTCGACGCTACAATCTGCTCTTGTATTTCCAGCCCCGCGGCCTTGCGGGAAAAAACTGATTTTCGTGTAAACAATTTATGAATAATCGCCTTTTCCTCACCCGGCATTTTCTCCACTAGCACCCAATCCCCTACCGCAGGGAAATCTTCACGTGCTAATGATGTATACGCGTAATGTCCAGCAATCGTGGCCAGCCACTCTCCTTCTTCTGCCAGCACACGATAGGAATGCTTATGCTCTAAAGTAACCCTAGCCGGCACACAATTCGTCAGCTTAGCCTCCTGTTTAAATCCAGTCATTTGCTCTTCAAAATATGTTGAAAATCCTAAAGTTGTTAAATTCAATTTGTTTTCCTCCTAAATGTGAATATCCTTTGTAATCAATTGATAATAAACAAAAAAACCTTGTCTCTGCGCAATTCGGCAGTTACAAGGTTCACAGGCACATTTAAGAGAATATACAAATCACCACAATTGTGAATTAAATACACTACGTGGTCAATTTATATATTTTAGGCGTGTGAAACTGAACAAACCGAATTGCAGTTCGTTAAAAACGGATCTATTCATCATGTCACATCACCTACTTCCGATTTAGTTGTTCTCAATGTAGCAAAATATTCTTAAATTGTCAATTGAATTCTAACAAGCATGTATCCCCTCCCCTCCTGCATACAATAAACCAGTCCACTATTTATGAAGGAGATGTTGAATTGTCAAAAATCATTTCTATCAGTACATACCAACCACCGTACACATTACAACAGACAAATGCCGAGGAGCTAACAAAGGAGCTTTTCCATGCAAAAATCCCTAAATTAGAACGCTACTTAAAAGTTTTTGAGAATGGTGGTATTGCAACACGCCATTTTTGTGTACCGCCTGAATGGCATCGTACTGATCATTCCTTTGAAGAACGCAACGATTTATATATTGAACTAGCTACACAATATAGCGTTGATGTCATTCAAGCCTGTTTACAAAATGAAGAGTTTTTACAATCACCGGTTTCTCCTAAAGACATTGATGCCATTATTTTTGTAAGTAGCACTGGTATTTCCACACCAAGTATTGATGCACGAGTTATGAATAAACTTCCTTTTTCAGACAGACTTAAACGTATTCCACTTTGGGGACTTGGCTGTGCTGGTGGTGCGGCCGGTGTTAGTAGAGCCTATGATTTTTGTCGTGCCCATCCAGAAGCAAAAGTTCTTGTCGTTTGTGTTGAGCTTTGTAGTCTAACCTTTCAGCCAAATGATTTTTCAAAAAGCAATTTAATCGGTGCCTCTCTTTTTGCAGATGGAGCCGCATGTATACTCGTCTGTGGAGATGAAGTGAATATCGCAGTAAAAAAACCAATACCTGCTATTATAGGGACTGGCTCTAAATGGATGCCCGATTCAGAAAATGTTATGGGCTGGAATATTAAAAACAATGGACTCCATGTCGTTTTTCAGAAAAGTATTCCTGCCATAATCACCAATTGGCTCGGCCCATTCATTGAGCAATTTTTATTGGAACACGAACTATACAGTGAACAGCTTAACCATTTCATTGCACATCCTGGCGGTAAAAAAGTGTTAAAAGCTTATGAAGATACTTTGTATCTAGCTTCCAAAAAAACCGATATTTCTCGGGAAATATTGAAATTTCATGGAAATATGTCATCTCCTACGGTGCTATATGTATTGGAGCAATTTATGTTACACGAAGGACAAGTAGAGGATACTGGTTTACTAGTCGCTCTCGGCCCTGGCTTCTGTGCTGAAGCTGTATTACTTAAATGGAGGGAGTAGCATGATTATTTACATTATTTTGATCCTCGTCATTCTACAAAGATTGACAGAAGTTTTCATTGCAAAACGCAATGAAAGATGGATGCTTTCACAAGGGGCATATGAAGTTGGTTCTTCTCATTATCCATATATGGTTTCTTTGCACACCGGTTTCTTCCTATTTTTAATTATTGAAGTAGTTACTAATCATAAAAGTTTATCGCCTCTATTTCCGTTATTATTCTTATTATTTATTGCCGTTCAAATATTACGCATTTGGTGTATCCGTTCATTAGGGTCTTTTTGGAACACAAAAATACTCATATTGCCGGATGCAAAAGTTGTACGGAAAGGTCCTTACACATTTATGCGTCATCCAAATTACGCTGTAGTTTGCTTAGAAATTATTCTACTGCCATTAATGTTTCAAGCATATTTCACAGCATTTTGCTTTACACTCTTAAATGTAACAATGCTGTCTGTGCGCATTCCAATTGAGGAAAAAGCTTTGCGAGATGCTACAAATTATAATCATGTATTTCAAAAGAAGATTTCGGAATCCTAATTTATTAAAAGTCAATAACTAATTCATTTAAGTTGTTATCTTAGTTAATTTATTAGAATGTTGCACATTTTAATGACTCTTTTAAGACGACATCCATCTATATGATGTCGTCCTGTTCATTCCTATACTTGCAGTTTTATAGAAAAGATTGATTAAAATCATCTCCCCTCTAGAGATTCCTTAGTTGAGAGATGGTTTTTTTATTGTATATTTATGTTAATATCACTATGGATATTGTGAAGAAATGTACTTAAACTAACGGAGCAGCTTAGTTGAATAAGTAAAAAATTACATATATGAAATAAAGCAATACATTGTTAAGATTTGATAGGTTAAATATTCTAAGGAAAAATCTTTAGAACGAAGGGAAGTATCTTAATGTGTGGATGGGGAGAGATTCTTTCAGGTTTTATCCTTATAGATAAAGCTCAAATAATTAGTGATACCTAATTAAGCAGTTATACCGTTTTCCCTGGTTTAACGTTCCAAGATGTTTCTGAATGACTATTATATTATGATCTGTAGAGAACCCTGTAGCTCATCGGAGAATTTGCGATAAGCTACAGGGTTCCTTTATTTTACGAGAAATTCTTTAATATATTTAATTACTCTGTAATCAGTATCGCCGCTGGGGTGTTAAGCGAGCCAGCTGTAGAAGTATAGACTGGATGTGTAACACTAGTTCCTTTAGGTACAGTAAATGTAGCAATCCGAACACCTTGGGTATTGGAAGACAGTGTAGGAATACCTTGAGTTGTACCGTTGTTCCAACGTACAGCACCGCCGTATGGACCTCCACGACCTGTCAAATATACCTTTAATGTCTTATCGGCTTGAGTTGGGTTTTTGAAAGTGATATTCGCCTTGTAAATAACACCATAATGCCCCTTATTAGTTGCTACAGCATCACCAGGCGAATAGCTAGTGTCTTTAGTCATTAAGTTGTCATTATCGCCATTATTTATGGAGAAACTTTTATTGCCGTCTCCGACAGTATATAGAGCAGCAGAGCCACCTGAAGTACCAAAGCCGTCGATATTGGAAAAGTTCCAAGAACCACGCGGATGAGTCCCAACTGGTGACACAACTGCATTTTGATTACTACGAAGATCGGCAGTAGTACTTTTAGCAGCTACTGTTCTGACTTTATAAGACATTGCAGAACTAGACGATAAAGTAAACTCAATAATTCCACCTACCAAATAACCATTTGGTACTTTCCATTCTTTAACTAATCCAACTTTCCCCGCTACAATGGAACTATCAACCGGAGAACTAGGAGTTAATGTATTCCCGAGTAAAGCTTTTGCGGCACATTTCCCATGAGCTACAAAGCCGGTAATAGTATCGATACAGTCTTTAACACCAGAGACTTTATAAGTACTGCCACTTGAACCATTACCAATGGTAACACCGAACTTGATAGTCGCACCCGTGTTATTTAGATGCCAAACAAACATCCGATAAGTTACACTCAATAATCCAGGTGCAGTATCTGCCCAAAGCGTTGCATAACCATTAGTAAATGGAACAGAGCTACTAATAGTCTCTGGATTATCAGACAAGAAAAAACGTTGATTATTACTTGCTTTACCGTATAACTTTAAAGATGGTACAACATTTGGGATTGTCACAGCAGTTAAATCAGATTGAGAACATGAAGCCATTATTATTTCCTCCTAAAAGTTATTTGAGATGTGAGACTAGTGGATGTCGTTGATTAAGGTTATCCACGAACCATGTTATCAACGATTTTTCGCTCTCATATAATTAAAGTGTTTAAGAGGGGAAAAAAAACAACCTTCATTTTATTTTTTTTGAACTAACGACGCAGTTTAGTTGAAGAGTGTTGTTTAACTTGTTGTTCAACAATCGGGCCATATTATTGAATAACAGCCTTTTATGAAATGTTACCAAACGACGCTTTGGAGGTTTTATATATACTATAGACTGGAATTCATAAAGTATTTCGGAAGGTGGTGTTGTTAATTGGAAAACAAAGAAATAATACTTAATATCTTAAATGAAATCAAAAATGGAAATATACCTGTTCATACAGATTATAATTTAAATTTAGACATGTGGGCAGATCTTATTGAGTATATGCATGATAGAACATATATTGCTGATGTTACTATTTATTGGTTTGGGGATGATGATACATATTACGATGAAAGAGTTCACTCTGTTGACCTATCTAAAGCCAGACTTACAACTTTTGGAGAAAAATTTTTAACTGAAGAAATGAATTTTCACCTTGTGCCATTACTTGTCCTAAATGTTACAGACCAGCCAAAATCTTCTTTTATTCCACGTTAATCGCCTCATAACATAAAAAAAAAATGGCTGTTTCACCTTACTTTTGAAACAGCCTTCCATAATACTTTATATAGTTTCATCAGCATTTATTTCCATAGTTAGCTCGTTTAATTTGTGTTCCAAGTCATCGAGCAAACGTAATTTATAATTCAACTGCTTTTCAAAATCCATTGATTGAGCCAATACCTTATTTACTTGAGCATCCAAATGTGCAAGGAACTCTGGATTCATCATTGTTTTTCGATCTAAAGAAAAGCTATGTTTTTTTACATCCGCTAATTCTTCCGATAATTTTTCTATTTCAGTACTTTTCCCCTCTATTTCTAAGACTAAATGCTTATTAAGAATGTCTAAATCGGCTTGTTCTAATTGAGATTTTTCAACGGCTTCAATCATAATCTTCATTTGTTGGCTTATATCCTTTGTAAAAACATTCAACTTATTTTCAAGGCCTTCCAGAATTGACCTATCATTAGCATCTGAATTCATAGAAAGCAATTCTTCTTTAGTGAATTTTAAAGATTCCTTTATTAATTTATTTTCCGCACGCAGTTCTTCTAATTCTTTTAATAAACTCTCTATCGCCGAAAGTTGTTTTTTCTTCTGGATTTCTCTTGCTTGTATATCGTCGTAGTAAGTTTTTATCTTTCTTTCATGGTCTCTCTTCTGCTTTAAAAGCTCCATCGAAAGCTCCTTTTTCTGATCTGTTAATTGAACATTTTCTCGCTCTAATCTCAGTACTAGTGAATAATAATCACTATCTCTGAGCCTTTTAACTTCATTTTTATATTTCGCTAATTCGGCTCTTAAAAAAATGATCATTTGCTGCAGCTGAACAGGATCATTGTTTTTAACAATATCATTATCCACACTTGCACCACCTATCACGACATTTTTCTAAGTAAACTAATCACTTCTTCAAATTGCTCCTTACTATCCTCTAACATCTCATCAAGCTGCTTAATAATCTTAATTTCTATTCCCTCATCACTAATTTCTTCAGCTTTGCTCTTTTCTCCTGACATTAAATAAGCAAGAAGTAGATTCAAAGTTCCTTTCTCGAGATAAGCAAAGCTGTTATTTTTCGTATTACTATAGTTAGATAGATTCGTAAGCTGTTCCTTTATTAGTTGATGGACAACACTATCTATTTTTTGATTTATATTTTCAGACTCACTCATTTTCATCCTCCTGTGTATGACTAATTCCATTGAGATTAATAGGATTTAAGACAACGACACCATCTTTTAGCTGATCACAATATGTAAAACCCATGATACTTCCTGAATAAGAAAAATTATGACCCCATTTGATTTGAAAGTTAGGGAATGATAGTGTTTCGTTTGGCTCCAGCGTTGTTTTTCCTATAGGTCTAAGCCAGAATTCCTCCTTGCTTGATTGATCATTGATTCGCTCCCAGCTACTGTTTCCTTTTAAATTTGGTGCGAAATGTTCATAGACATACCTTCCTGAGAATGAGAATGGAGATTCTTCAGGCAGTTTTATACATAGATACGGATTTGTTATAGGCTGATTACCTATATTGCGAATATGATAAGAGCCCAAGCATAAGCTCTCCTCATCAGGATTATAAGAAATATTGAACGAGGATGTGAAATAACTTATGATGTTGACACTATCCGGAATAAAAAGCTTCTCAACCGTTTTTTTAATTTCATGAACATAAAAATCCGTTTGTTTTTTTAGTTCATTTATTTTTTCTTCTACACGATCGATGCGAGTAAGCATAATCAGTACCCCTTTGCTAATAATATTGAATTAACCAAAGCAAATTCAAACTTCTTTTTATGGCTGTTACGTCCTTCCATAAAAAAAAAGAGAGGATTATCCTCTCTTTACAATATGATTTTCTTCTATGTGTTAGTACCATTAACCGACAGACGGGAATACAGCAGGGCATTGCGCTGGGCGAACTAC
Source organism: Lysinibacillus sp. NPDC093216 (assembly GCF_050280325.1). Lineage (NCBI taxonomy): Bacteria > Bacillati > Bacillota > Bacilli > Caryophanales > Bacillaceae > Lysinibacillus > Lysinibacillus sp. NPDC093216. Next base: position 157,498 of record NZ_JBNNVB010000003.1, read on the forward strand.
ACCCGGACATGCGAACGGTAATTCTGCTCTTGGCTCGCAGAAAGTTGCTAAGAATTCCACAGTAACTGGGAATGTAGATTGAATACTTTGGCAAACAGATACAGTAATAGTTAATGCAGAAAACGTAATTGTACCTGCTCCAGCTGTTAATGTTCCAGTTGTACACACGAAACAATCTAAATCTGTGAATAAAATTTCTACATCTGTCCCTTGCGGCGCACATAATGTAACTTGTTCGCAACGAGAAAGTGGAATAGTATTGCTTGTGAACATAGTGCCGTTCGGTAAACAAACAACTATCGTAAGAATAAAATTCTTTTGAATAGTTAAATTTTGAAGACATACAGTTGCACCATCAATTGTGAATTGGCGATTCTCACGGTTCAAGATCACAATAGGATTAGTTGTTGATGGAACTACCTTACATGTAACTACCGCACCTGTTAAATCAGTCGTTGGCGTTACTCCTGGAAAAGTAATTGGTCCAGTAGGGGAAAAATCAAAAGACATTTCCTTTACAATCCAGTCAAATACCTTATCGACGTTGATACAAATTAGTTCTTGCGCCTGGGATGGCATATTCTCTAGCATCCTTTTGACACCTCCATAAATTTTTTATCTTTCGTTTGTATCATATGTTTTCTAGCTATAAGTGTATGGGCTAATGAATAATTTGTTTTGATTTTTAATCAATGATGCCTCGGCATAGTTGCCGCTGTCGCGCAGGCAAACAATGCGTCCGGAATCGGCTTTGCACTTAGCCTGCAGATGTTTTCTGTGCGAAAGCGTAGCAGTAGAGGGCCGACACGATGTAGGTCATTTCAGTAATGCCACAGGCCGTGGCGTCTTAGACTGCGTTTCTCTATTTCAGTGGGTGTTTGGATACCCACCGAAAAGTAGCTTAAATACGCATTCATCTCTCCACCTATAGAAGCGTGAGACTTCTGTACCTGTCGCTACGCTTCGGTACAAAAGGCATTTGCTAAAAGAAGTTAAAATTCTTCAGTAACAGTATGTATCATTTTTACTTACATCTCCTCTTCTAATGAAGGAACTAAAATATTCAAAAGGATTGGTATATTTGTAACAGAAAGTAACTATTTTTAATAAAATATTAATGGACAGAAAGGGGTGAAATGCAATGGAAGATTCAAAATTGTACTCCACTCAAGAAATTGAAAAATTGAAGCAAAGGATAGAAGCCTACAAGGATACGTTAACTTCATTAAGAATGGGAACTTCAATTGAAGATTCCCTATTTATGAAAATGGATTTTGATGAGATTAAAACACAAATGGCATTTTTAGAAGAGCTTACTGAAACAATGGGTGATAAGCAAGAAAATTCACAAATCCGAGGCTATGAGGAGCAGGTAAAGTTTCTATCGGCACAAATTGAGTCTCTGAATCAAACGATTGAGGGCAGGAACCGAGAAATACTAATGGTTTTAAACAAATTACTCACGATTGAAAATACTGAAGCTTTAACCACTATACCTAAAACGGAAAACACATCTAAATTTATTGCTAACGGTGTACAAAGGGACCCAATCATTACACAGACAACAAATCAATCGGGGATTACATCAAAACAGCCATCTTATAAAATGTTACAAAGTCTGGCAGGTAAAGCTACAAATGCGCAATTAGATGGTAACAATAGCATACCTTCTACTCGCAACGGGAATCAAAGAGATGTACCCGAGGAACGCCATTTTAATCAACAATACTTTCAATCAATAAATACTCATCCAAGCCAAATATATAATGGCTTATATAGAAATACCACAACCGAATCCACCTTCCATTTTAAACACGCTACAAGCACGCAGGAAATTCCAGTTAATATGAATGAATCTGCCTTACCATCCGACAATGCCTCAACTCCTGACAATTACAGAAAAAAAAATACTGCTGTCACTGTAGATGAAATGAACTCAGAAATAACAAATAAGCCTGGCAATCATAATGCAGTTGAAACTGTTAATGAGCCTGACATCCTTGAAGTAGCTGAAACTATTAATAAGCCTGTCATTCTGGAAGTAGCTGAATCTGTTAATGAGCCTGTCATTCTGGAAGTAGCTGAATCTGTTAATGAGCCTGTCATTCTAGAAGTGGCGGAAACTGTTAATGAGCCTGTCATTCTAGAAGTGGCGGAAACTGTTAATGAGCCTGTCATTCTGGAAGCAGTTAAAGTGGTTAACGAGCAAGAGGACACAAATAAATCCCCTAGTTTAAAAAGTAATGAATGTGAATTTTTCGAACCTTCATCAGGGGTAGAAACCCAAGCACAAATTGAAGAAGTAAACAAGCAACCCGAGCTAAAAGAAGAATCACCTGAAGAAAGCCAGAAAAAAAATAAGGGTTCTTTGTTTTTCAATTTCTTTCGAAAATGGAGTTAGTTTAAAGTTGTGGTGTACAGTCTATGGAGATTTTACGATAAATCCGTCCAATACGTATGAAAATACATATTGGACTTTTTTCTGTTCAACTAACATTTTAGTAGAATGTCAAATTAATTAACGAATACTTGCCATCGACAAAAATCACCTCTAAAGAAGCCCCAATATTTCCGCATATAAAAATTGCAATAGAGTTAATTGCCCTAACCCTATAATCTTAGCTGAATAGAATAATGAAGAAAGGGGGTGTAAAAATGTGTATGAATTGTATGAATTCAACGTGCGGCGGCTGCGCAAATAAAAATGAGTGTACTGCACTCGGTCCTTTTGAAGCTATAGAAGCTGCATGTATTACTACTCCACCAGCAACAGGCTCGATCATCCCATTCGCATCAGGAACAGTTCCTGTTATTTTAACATCAGTTCTTGGTGGCGCGATCGGTACAGTAAGTATGGTAGGATTCGGTACGTCTATTCCAGGGGTAACTCTTACTGGTACAAATATAGACTTAACAGCTGCTACAGGAACAGAAGCCTTTTCAGTTCCACGTGCTGGTACTATTACATCTATTTCTGCATCATTGTCTGCAACAGTTGCTGTAACCCTTACAGGAACAGCAACTGTCAGAGCACAAATTTACCGCGCGGTTGCGGGAAGTAATGTTTTCAGCCCTACAGATGCATTTGTTGATTTAGCACCAGCTCTCTCAACAATAGCAGTAGGTACTATTACATTTGGTACTAGAAACGTTACACCAGTGCCAGTAGCTGCTGGTGATCGATTACTAATGGTGTTCTCCATTACTTCCTCAGGGATTGTTGCTACTGTTACTGGTAACGCAAGTGCAGGAATTAATATTGTATAAAAATTTATGTTCGTAAGTTAGATTAAAGCTACCATACAGTATCATTATCCGTGTAACATACGATAATTACTTGAAAACAATTTCAAAAGTAGGCGATTTTCTTCAAGATTAGGAAATCGCCTACTTTTCGCTCTAAAAATATAGTTGTTATTTCGCTAAAGCAATCTGTATATGTGCTAGATGATGCTTTCCATGCCAAGCATATAGTGCTACAGCTTTTTCAAGCGTCATTAATCCTGAATCAGGATGATGAAATGCTCGTTGTAATTGCTCTACTGTTAAGCTTGTCAGCAAATAAACCCAGCGTGCATGTAAGCCCTCAATCATTTTATAAGATGTCGAAACAGGCATTTCCGAATCCGGAAGCTGTGCCCATTCCACTTCGTTATAAGGTTTAATTGTCGGAGTATCCTCTGTTAAAGCTAGCTTAAAACGGATGTAGCTATTCATATGACTATCTGCAATATGGTGGACAAGCTGCGTAACAGTCCAACCATTTTCTCGATAGGATTTTGTTAAGGCTTGTTCACTTGCTCCGCTAAGTGCCTCTGCTAGTTGTGTCGGTAATAGACGAATATCCTCTATCCAATCCTTTACTTGCTGCACTGTCACTACTTCCGGAAATTGAAATTGTCCAATTGGATATCGTAAATCGGTCATGTAGCTATCCTCCATTTCTATTTTCTTACTTTTCATATTACCAATTTTATATTTTTCTCGCTATTCACCTTAATTTTTTTAAGTAAAACCCTCATTTTATAAGAATTTCTGCTTACAAAACGAGGGTCACATTATGTGGAATATTAACTTTTTATTTAGTAATAATTAACGTATCAAAATAGCTTCCATTCGTATAAAGTAAAATTGCCCATTCTCCAGGCTTCGGGATTGTCACATTCGAAGGTGCATGAGCATCTGCACCATTAGCAGGTCCTCCAAGCCCTATAGTCCAACCATCTACTAAAATAGGATGCACTGTTTTAGAATCTTTATGATACCCGACAATTGTTAACTTGGTATCTTGACCTTCTTCAATTCCCCAAATATGCCACATCCATTTTTGAGTGTTTAAACTCGGCATATCGGCACCGATAACACCCGATTTATTTGCATTACCAATAATACCTCTCTCTCCAAATTCAGCTACCTTTTGGTCCCAATCAATTGATTTAAAGTCACTTTCTTGCACAAAATCAGGTAAATCATTTGGCAGAGCAATCGCTTTCTCGCTCATTGTACAGCCTGCCAACAATAACAACACGGTTACCATAAGTACCCATCGCCTCATTACTACACTCCCTATAAGTTATGGCTATTTCCTATGAAACGAATTTTTCACACAAATCGTTACAGAGTATTCAGAAAATTCAGTGCGGACTATTATTCTATAGACTTCATCACAAATTTAGCTAACGACTTTAGCGGATGAGTAATCGTTAACGTTGACTCTTTTTCGAATCGCCGTGCAGCCTCAACCATTGAAAGTTGCGCAACTGAGATTTGCCGTTGTTCCTCCGCTAGATAATGAAGAGTTTGTCTAATAGCGTTATTATACGCTTCCTTTTTCCCCTGCATAATCAGTTCAAACGTATTGTCGATAACTTTTGCTACTGCATCTACTGTTTTTTCATGTTGCTCAGCGTATTGCTGAAGTCTGTTCATCGTACCTTCTACGGTTTCAGGATTTGTAAAAAGAATCATTTGAGGCTGTTTTTCTTCACATACTGTTTCAAAGAACGGCTCATCTATTTTAATAATTGGAATAGAAAGTTCCAGCTGTTCTTTCTCTAACAATGCAATATAATTCGTGCACGTTATTAAAATGGCATCCATATCACAACTTTCCATCCATTTGAGTTGCTCTTTCACCTTAAAACTAACCTGTCTGCCCCTTTCGATACTTGAAGTATAAGACCTGGATCCACAAAATGGACTAGTTCTACGTTCTCAATGTTTTGAAATGCCTGTTCTATATACTCAATATTTGAATGATGTGCATGTAAACAGCCAAGCTTTTTCCTCAAGAGCAGTCCCCCCTAATTCGTAAGCTGTTTCTCCATTGTCGCCACAGAAAGAGAGAAACCGTTACGATTTTCTTCCTTGCTTTCTTTTGTGACAATATAACCTAATGAGCGATATAACTCAATATTTCTTGGTACACTCATACGCACTTTACATTCACTAATCCTTTTTCCTTTCGTGCGCGCGAATTGTTCAAGCTCAGCAATTAATACTGTAGCCAATCCTTGTCCTTGCTTTTCTGGAATTACAGATAATCTAAAAAAATAAATTCCTTGAGCGCTAAGTGTAAATCTTACCATTGCAACTGGTTGTTCATCGATATATCCGATGAAGGCATGCTCTCCTTTCTTCATCATCGCCTGTTCAATCGATTCAATCGTTTCATTTAATGCACTTGATGGTGGTGTTGCATGTTCATACTCTTTAAAGGCTTGTAGCATAACGTTATGAATTACTGAAGCATCCTCTACTTGTGCTAAAATAATGTTCATCTGTCAACACTCCTTTTGTGGTTAAAAATACATTATAATGCATTTTTAATCATAAATAAACCGCATTACCTTAAGATAATGCGGTCACCACTCTTTATTTTTTGTTCACAAAACGTATTGCTCTACTCATAACAGTTGGAACGATTGAAGCATGATTTTCCTCCAACGCTTCATAGAAGGAGATATCCATGATATTCTGCAATTTACTCGCGATTTGTTGTGCATCATCAACCATAAAGGTTTCCAGTTCTCCCACACCGATGAATAGTTTTTCATAAGCAAATGGACGCTCTTTTAAAAATGTTGACGCATAACCTACTAGTTCATGCTCATTCCACCAAATAGAAGGACTAATCGCTATATAGCGTTGGAAACTTGCTTGATGATGGAATAATTGCCAAAGTACAAAGTAACCCGCTAATGAATGTCCAAATAGTGCTTCATGTTGCATATTTACAGGGAATTGAGCCTGAATATTTGGCTTTAATTCCTCCTCTAAAAATCTACTAAAGTTCTCTGCACCTCCATGTTTCTCATGGCCCTTACCTTTAAACCTAGCAGGATAAGTATACGTTTCGGCTTGTCCTGTAAAATCATAAAATCGTCGTTCATGCATGTCTGCGCCATGCCCAATGCCAACGACAACGGCTGGTAAAACTCCTGTTTTAGGTGCATTACGACTTTGTAGGCGAACCGCTTCCTTTACAAGATGAAAATAAGACGAGCCATCTAATACGTATAAGACTGGAAAGCCTCCTTCTGGTACTTCTCCGTTCGGTACATAAATATTTACCGTATACGTATAATCCGTAAACTTCGATACAATTTGCTGCGTCATATAATCAAGTGCTTTCACGATTTTCTCCTCAATCATTTGTTGGTCTCCTTCATAACATCATATCCATAGCATACTGGTGTTTTCGTAACTGGATCTTCCATAATACGTGCATTAATATTGAAGACGTTCCGCATAACATCTGCACATAAAATTTCCTCAGGTGTTCCGGTTTTCATTACAGCCCCCTGTCGCATTGCAATTAAACGATCGGAATATCGTGCCGCGTGATTAATATCGTGCAATACCATAACGATCGTACAACGATGCTGCTCGTTTAAATTTTTCACAATTTCTAACACTTCTAACTGATGTGCCATATCTAAATATGTTGTCGGTTCGTCTAATAACAAAATACTTGTTTCTTGCGCTAAGGCCATTGCAAGCCATACACGCTGGCGTTGACCTCCAGAAAGCTGAGCAAGCTCTCGATTTCGGTACTCCATTGTATTTGTCACATTTAAGGCCCATTCAATCATTTCCTCATCCTTGTTTGTTAAGCGATTAACGTTATTTCGATGTGGATAACGACCATAAGCAATGAGCTCTTCAACCTTTAACTGACCTGGCGCAACAGGAGTCTGAGACAAGATAGCTAGCTTTTTCGCAATTTCCTTCGTCGATAAATTTTGCATGTTTTGATCCTGTAAATAAACCGTGCCCTGTTGCTTCTTTAATATACGACCAATTGTTTTTAATAGTGTAGATTTCCCACATCCATTGGGACCGATAATGGTCGTAACCTTTCCTTCTTCTATTGTTAAATTCAAGTCTTCAAACACACGAATCTGCTCATAGCCAGAAGATAAATTTTCCATTCTAAATGCAGTTTGCACACTTTTTCCTCCTATGCCTTCGATTTCACTAGTAAATATAAGAAGTACGGAATCCCAATAATCGAGACGACAATACCAACTGCCAGCTCAGACGGCGCAAATACTGTTTTCCCTATAAAATCAGCTAATATAAGCAATCCCGCGCCTATCAACGCACTTACTGGCATGACATAACGATTTTGTATACCAACAAGCTGTTTAGCAATATGTGGTGCCATTAATCCAATAAAACCGATACTACCTGATACTGATACACAGGCACTTACTAAGCCGACGCTTGCCAATAACAGCTTCATTTTCTCTTTTTCTACCGCTATTCCTAAGCTAGTAATACTATCCTCTTCTAATTGAAAATAATCGAGCAAATACGATTTCCGATAAACATAAAAGCCTAATAAAATAAGCCACGGTAACATTGTCACAACAAAGATCCAGTTTGCATTATAAATAGAGCCTGCCATCCAAACAGCGGCAGCTTCATAATCTTGAGCATTCATTTTCAATGATAAAAACAGTGACAATGCCCCAAAGCCACTATTAATCGCAATCCCCGTTAAAATTAGCCGTTGCATATCTAAATGACCATTTTTTCGGGCAAATGAGAAAATCAACATAGCTGCCATCGCACCACCGACGAATCCAAAAATCGGCATCATCAAAATCGATAACCAGCTACTATAATCAGCGGATGTGAGACGTAATTGAAAGAAAAACATAAATATGACCACCGCTGCACCAGCCCCAGCATTGATCCCTAAAATCCCAGGATCTGCTAGTCCATTACGCGTAATGCCTTGTAGCACAACACCTGCCATCCCTAGGCCAACACCTACTAATGCTGCAATGACAATACGTGGTAGACGGAATTCAAAAATGACAAGATCAAATTTTTGATTTGGTTCAATGCGTAGCAATGTTTTTAAAACATCCATCACCGACATATCAAAGACACCATTTGTCATATGGAGATAGCTGGCACCTAAAATAAATAACATGAGTATGGAAACAGTCATAACGAATACACTTGAGGTTTTTTTACGCACGTTGTTCACCTCCGTGTTTACGAACTAAATATAGGAAGAATGGGACACCAACCAAGGCCGTTAATACGCCGATTGGAGTTTCGAATGGATAATTAACAAAGCGACTGAGTACATCACAGAGCGCTAAGAAAAACGCACCTATTACAGCTGCACATGGAATGATAAAGCGGTAATCGACTCCAACAAGGAAACGTGTAATATGAGGAATGACTAACCCTACAAAGGCTATCTTTCCTACAAGTGCAACTGCTGTACCTGTTAAACAAACTACAGCAAGCATACTAATAATTTTCACTGCTTTTGTTTTTTGTCCAAGTCCAATAGCGATATCTTCGCCTAGTGAAGTTATTGTAATAGCCTTAGCTGATAACAGTGCAAGAACTAAACCAATTAATCCAAATGGAACAGCTAACATGAGCATATCCATATCCACCATATGTACTTTTGTGTTATACCAAACACTTACCGTTTGTGATACTTGGAAATACATCGCAATGGCTGTAGCAATACTGCTTAAAAACGTACCAATGACCGTTCCAATAATGGCTAGCCTTACTGGTGATAAACCATTTCGAATTAAAGAGCCAAAACCAAAGACAATCCCTGCCCCTAATGCTGAACCAAGCATTGAAAGTAGAATCATTTGGTAATTAGGAAGCCCTGGGAAAAATACTATTGCTAACGTAATCACAAATGCTGAACCATCATTAACTCCCATTAATGATGGGGACGCTAAATAATTTCGTGTAATACCTTGCATCACTGCCCCAGCTACTGCTAAAAATGCTCCAACTAGTAACACTGCGGCAATTCTAGGGATGCGTCCTGTTCGAATAATTTGGTGATCCACATTTGAAGGGTCAAATGCAGTAATCGACTGCCACACCGTAATTGCGCTAATGTCTTTTGTGCCATACATAACAGATACTAATGCCACAACCGCAATTAGGAATGGAGAAGCTGCTACTATTGAAAATGCCACCATGTTTGTTTTTTTCAATTTCCACACCTTTTTCTATATCAATTATGCCTTTAAAAGGCTGGTAATAGCCTGGTGATGCCACCAAATCTACTACCAGCCTGTCTAAACTATTTAAGTAATTTTTCAGCTGCGATATCTAAGAATTTCACCTTAGACCATGCAGTACCACCTTGTGCTAACGGTTCAATTGCATTCACGAAAACCTGTTTATTTTGTGATGCCTTTAAGCTTGCGAAAATCGGATTTTTTTGTAGCTCTTCTAACGCTTTTGGTGCGTCAGCATTTTCTGATTCCTCGAATTGAAGGAAAATAGCATCAGGATTTACCTCTGCTAATGTTTCAAGCGATAGTTCGGCCTGTGCCTTTGCTGTTTTTAAAACCTCTGGTACCGGAGCCCCTAAATCTTCATATAAAACAGGGTTTAAGTAAACGCCTGCTGGATAGATATACATTATGCCACCACGTACCCGAATAACTAGAACTTGCTTGTCCGCTAATTGCTCTTTAGATTTCACTTGGGAATCAGCAACCTTCGCTTCATAATCAGCGATGATTTTTTTCGCCTCATCTTCTTTACCTGTAAGCTGGGCAAGTAATGTTAGATTCTCCTTCCAATTTGTAGAGACATGTGAATATGGAATCATCGTTTGAATTTTTTTAAGCTTTTCAGCCATTTCCTCAGGGTATTTTGAGGAACCTAAAATAACATCTGGATCAAGTTTAAGAATGGCTTCAGTATTCGGTGTCATTTTATTTCCAACAAGCTCAGCACCTTCTAATTCAGAAGCAAGATAGGAAGGAATTTTTCCACCGATATCAAGTACACCAACAGGCTTAATACCGAGCATTGCCGCATCTTCCATAGATTCTAAACTTGCAGCTACAATGTTTTTCACTTCTGCAGGAAGTTCATATTTTTCGCCTAAGTATGTAATCGTCTGTGTTTTCGCCTGATTTGTTTGTGTTTCTGTTGCACTAGTTTCTGCCGTATTATTTGTAGATGTATTAGACTCTTCCGCTTTATCCGTACCACATGCAGCCAAGGATAGAGCTAATAAAGCGGGTGCGCACATTTTAAAATATTTATTCATAGATTTATTCTCTCCTAACGAACTTAATTATATTGATAATGATAATCATTTTCATTTATAAGTCAATAGACTTTATTAATTTAATTGATATTCATTATCATTTACGGATACTATCCTAACAAAGAGAAAACCTGTTGTGAATGGACAATTTCATGAATCACATGGACTTTTGCCGATTTGAAACAACAAAAAAGCTGCTTCTTTTTTCAAGAAACAACTTTTTATACGTATTTAGCTTCCTCCATCATTAATTTCCGATAAGCTGTCGGGGACATTCCCGTACATTTTTTAAATACTCGACTAAAATAAAAGCAATCTACATAACCTACACATTCAGCTATTTCCGCTACTGGCGAATTGTCATATTTCAGTAACTCCTTCGACCGTCGTATACGATATTCCGTTAAGTAAATGCTAGGATTCATCCCAGTATGCTGTTCAAACAAATAGGCAAACCTACGACGCTCCACGCCAAATTCTTCAGCAATTTTCGAAACAGAAAGTTGTTTAGCATAATTCTCATGTATATACTGTAAAGCTTGCTCCATCTGCTCACTTGCCGTATCAAGAACCTTCACTTTTGCCGACATAAGAATGGCTTCCAAAAGATTCATAAATAGAATCTTTGCTTTGAATATTGACATATTACCTGGCATTGCTTGGCTTTCTATTAGCTGCTGTACATAGTCAATAATTTTTGTATGATAGCCTGTATTGATTAAAAAATGCTGAGCTGATAATGGATATTGAGGTATTTCTTCGGGAGGAATATGATAATGTACAACTGCATACTCCCATTCCTGATCGCTAGTAACTTTAATTTCGATTGGCATTTGTGGCCCTGCGTGTACGACCATACCCGGCTCCATTGCATAAGGGATACCGTTAAAGCTAAATATAGCGCTACCCGCCAGCGGCACAACCAAGCCACACTTCCCAGGAGCTGTTGTTCGACCAATATCTATTTGGCCCGGCTCCATTTTATTTGTAAAAACATCTGTAAAACTTACAGACGCATGTGCATAATAATCGATTAAATGCTTGATATCCACTTTATACCCTCTATATTCTTTAAAACTTTTTGTACTTGAGAAAAATGATGCAAATCATGATCTACTAAACTAGCAAAATAACCGGAAAGTGTTAATTCTGACGCACCTATTGTAAAAGGCTGCTGCCATTGCTTAACCACTATTTGATAAAGTGCGTCAATTAGTTGCTGTCTCTGAGTGATAAAATCGGCTATCGTTTCTTCTTTACTTTGTGCACGACTATTCCTTGCCGCACTAGCATTCATCTCTTCTACAGCCGGTCCTTTTGGTAAGCTTTCTTCTGTAAAAAGAAACGGTAGACGTTGTTTTACCACAAATTCATCCCACGGAGTAAGATGGCCAATGACCTCTGCAACCGTCCATTTTCCAGGCTCTATAGACGTGCGCCATTGTTCTTCTGTTATGTTTGATAAACTTTCCACAAACACGATAGATCTTTCATAATGCGAGATTATTTGATGTTTATCGTAATACAAGTCTTCAGCTCCTTCGCTTCATTTTAGTAGACAATCTGTAGCTTCGACCAGCTTAATTCCCACTGTTTGTTACGAACTCTATTCATATAAACCTCATGCATTGGAGAGCCTTTCATCCATGTAAAAAGATGAAAGTTGGATTTTGTGAGTCGCCCCATTGATTTATATTCTGTTTCACTGCTACCATCCCCTTCGCTCAATAATGACTTCCATTACTTACAATAATAACTATTTATATTTCAATTTCAAAGGGGCTATGCAGATGAACGTAAGCATAATAAATTAGGAGAGGTTGAAGCTTTAAGGAGACTGTATTTCGAGTAGTATTTAAAAAGAAAAAATCAGTTGTACTTTGTATAAATATCATTTATACAAAACGAAAAATAATATATTAGATTTATAAATTGTTTACCATTACCCTTTAACTAACAACATTAAAGGAGCCGCTTATGAAAAAAATTTTTATTTTCATTGTGACCGTTGCCATTGCAATAGGACTTTTTTATACAAAGCTTTCACTGACGCTCGTCGGTATCGGAGTTATTGCTGCTTTTATCGGTACACTTGCTGGAGGTGCTGGGCTAATTACGATCCCTGCTATGATGCTTGTTGGTATACCTATTCAAACAGGCATTGCTACGAATAAATTTTCATCGGGCATTGCAGCGTTGTCGAGCATCTTTTATCTTCTTTATCATAAAGAGCTTCGTCTAGCAGCTATTATGAAATATGTTGCTGTAGCAATTGCCGGAGGCGTGTGTGGAGCACTCCTAACAGTATCCATCTCGGAAAAAACAATGAATATTATTGCATGCATGCTACTTATTTTCGCCCTATTTATAACGTTGAAAAATAAAGAATGGACTATTAGCTCAGAAGAAAATAACACTAAACACAGTAATAAATTATGGCAGCCATTTTTAATTGCAGTTTATGATGGCGGCTTTGGACCCGGCTCTTCAACCTTCAGCATACTGCATTTTTTACGCTATCATTACTCCTACATAAAGGCTGTGCAGCTCACACGTGTACTTATATTCGGGAGCTGTACAGGGGCATTTTTAGTATTTTACCAAACTGGCTTTATTCAATGGCAATATGCAATAGCGATGGCAATAGGCTCCATTATCGGCTCCCAACTCGGACTTTTAATTCTACCGAAAATTCCGATAAAAGCAGCTAAAATACTACTAATAATCATCATTACATTACTACTTATTCAAGTAGCAATAAAAATCATTTAACTACTTAAATGTTCATGAATTAACTTCCATTCATTGTTTAGGACAGTAAAAATATTCGTTGCCCTTCCGCTACCTGATACAAATTTTCCGTTATGATAGCCCTCATAGTGGTATGTATAAATGCAGGTAGCTGATTGTTCATCAACCGTAAGCCACTGGACATTAGTAGCTGAATATATCTCTTCCTTTATCAAATTCCAAGCATTATTAAAATAAGCACCTATTTCTTCTAAGGTTATGCATGTTTTATCCGAAAACCAATACACTGCTTGCGGATGCAAAATTTCCTTTACGTTATTAAAATCATGGGAGTTTGTCGCTGCAATATAACTCTCTAAAGCTTGTTGATACGGCATGGTAATTCCCCCTTTTTACTAATATTAACCGGAATTCTACTACTTAGAAACAAAAAAGAATGAAATAGCAGAAGGTGTGACAAGACTATTTCAAACAGTTTATGATGAGGTAAAGTAAATAAGGAGGATCTTTATGCTCGCTACTATTCAAAAACAACAAAATAACTATGTCGTAAAATTCAACCGTCCGCTGTCACATTCAGCTGATGCTGTTTGGGCCGTATTAACGGAGAATGAAAAGCTTCAAAAATGGATGAATAATTTAGAAATCATTGATCTTCGAAAGAATGGCAAAATCCATTTTAATATGAATGATGAAACAAATGCTTATAAGGAAATAGCGATTACAGACTATGCCGAGAAGGAAGTACTCGAATTTGAAATTTGATTGGGGCAAAGATACAGTAAGATTTGAACTCTCCCCCACTGACAATGGCTCTATATTAGTATTACTTGAAACGATTGGTGGGCTAACTGACCATACGCCTAAAGATTTAGCCGGCTGGCATATATGCTTAAACCTGTTTTCGGACTTATTAAACGGAACTGTACATGAGAAATTTCCAATGGAAGAATGGCAAAAATGGTTTGCAGAGTATAAACAACTTGTGGATGCTGTAGAGGAGATTTAAACATATCACGAATAAAACTCCTAGAGCAGAGACACATGCTTTAGGAGTTTTATTCTTGTTGAAAAATAAAATGGTCAATGCAGACGTTTAGGTGATTTACGTTTTATTCGCTTTCGGAATAACATACTAGAAGATACATGCTAAGTAATATAGTTTGTCTTCGTTCCGATTAGACGACTTCTTGGGGATTAGTAATAGAGGAACAAAGTTTAACATGGCTACTTAATACGCCTAATTACCATCTCGAACATTCATACGAGCGAATATTTCTTCTTGCAATAGTTTGGAAGCGCCAACCACTTCTACTACTCCAACGGAACCCTGCAATAAACTCTCTTCCTACAGCAGTTAGGAAGAACCAAAAGCCTGTTCCATTTAACATCCATATATACGTATTCCTGAATAAGCATGATTGAATACCACTTGTACCTACTCCAAAAGGTGGAAGTGATGGCACAAAGCTAGGCGGTGGTCCAAGAGGCATTTGACCTGCTGGTGGTGGTCCAAAACTAGGTGGTCCAAATGATGGTGGCGGCCCAAAACCAGGCGGTCCAGACGGTGGTGGCGGCCCAAAACTTGGTGGTCTAGATGATGGTGGTGGTCCAAAACCGGGTGGTCCAAATGATGGTGGCGGTCTAAAGCCAGGAAGTCCAAATGATGGTTCGAAACCGGGTTCTGGCAGTGGCATAATTTCTTCATATGGATTGTACATGATAAACCCCTCCCTTTACATAATTCAATATATGTAAAAGGGCTAATAACCGTTGAGCAAATTGCCCATTGGTCTTGTATTCAGTCGTTCTAAAGCGTAATCGTATTTACAAGGTATGTTTTCCAAGAAAAAAAGTCGTACCTTTGCTGAAAAATATCATTTTAAATTCTATTAAAGCCCCGCAGGAACTAACTAAACACTCGGCAGTAATGTCCTATTCAATAGTACTTATAATCCTCTCCGTCAAATAACACTAATCGGAGGGGATTTTTTGTAATGTAATTATCTAGGCAAATACGCGTTCATCACTCGCCAATCCTCAAGCTTTTCTTCAAAAGATTTAATATTTTTACCTGGTATTGGGCTAGTAGAAGGCATTTTCTGATATGCTCGACCATCTAAAACCTCAAGGCCAATATGCTTTTTAAAAACTTCGAATGACTTTGCGCCATTGAAAAGCACTAACTCAATATTTGGATAGTGTTCAAAAAGCGTTTTAAAATCATTCGGTTTTTCATTACGAATGGCCGCATCTAAGCTTCCTTTACGCTCACACGATTCTATTGTATCCCAGAGACCAATATGATGGTCCTTTAGCCATTTTAATCTTTGTCCATAATCCTGAGGTACATCCATCTCTAATATTTCCCCAATAATCGGCCAAAAGTGATTGCGTTGGTTACCATAATATTGTTGTTTCTCTAATGATTGCTTTCCTGGCATTGAGCCGACGATTAACACCTTCGTTGATAAATCAATAACTGGTCGTAATACATTTTTAAGTTCATTCGACATTACAATCACTCCTTCCTTAAATTGTAGCGGAAAATTTGTGTCAATGTCATTGAAGGGCATGTATCAAATATCAAAAATCAAGGTTCATCACTATACAGTGGGGTTGATTTCCGTTCCGGCTGGGCGCTTTGTAGCTGACGCTTTGCTTTCGCTACAGAAAACATTTGTTATTGCTGTCGCTTCGCTTTCGCACAGAGCAAAGCTTCCTGGGGGCGTCCGATGAGCCGCTTCACTCGCGTTGCTCGCTCCAGGGTCTCGGGCCAACAGATGTTTTTTGCGCGAAAGCGTAGTGCTAACGTAGCGGCAGCAGCACCGATGTTGGTCACGAAGGCGTTACCACAGGATGTGATGGTTTTAGCCTTCGTTCCTCTATCGCTAATCCCCAAGGAGTCGCCCAGCCTCCACTCCAATCAACTTTCAAAGCCACTTATAACAAATGTCCTCCACATCTTTTAGTGATGGTTTCTCCACTATCTTAAAATAAATCAAGCTTGAGGGCCTTTCTCTATTTGTTGGATATTTATGATAGACTAATTCAAATGCACTCTTTTTGAGATGTTTTTGTTAGCATACTGTCACTTATTTTGTCACTTATTTTTTAAAAGTGCCTATACGAAGAAAAATTAATTCCGAGTATCAAACTACATAGAGGTGAAATATGAGAAGTTGGTTCCAATCTCTTACAGTTAAAATGATTTTTTTAATAAGTATTTTGATTCTTTTAATATGTGGTATGTTTATGTATCTTTTGCAAGAACATATTCGGGATACGACAGAAAAACAGATGGGAGAGGAAGCATTAAATATTGCAAAAACCCTCGCATCTATGGAAGAAATCATTACCGCATTTGATAAAGAAAATCCAAGTGAAATCATCCAACCAATCGTCGAGCCTTTAAGAAAAGAAACTGGCGCAGCATATATTGTCGTTGGTAATTCTGAAGGAATTCGTTATTCACATCCTATAAAAGATAAAATTGGAGAAAAAATGGTTGGTGGAGATAATGATGCTGCATTGCTAGATAGACAAGCTTATATTTCTAAAACTATAGGGTCATTAGGCGAATCTATTCGAGGTAAAGCCCCCATCATATTAGACAATAAAATTATTGGTGTTGTATCTGTCGGTTTTTTAACAGAAAATATCGATACAATCATCGAAAGCTATATTCACAAATGGATCAAATACACCGTATTTATTCTTATAATAGGCATATTGGGTGCAATAGCTATTTCCATTTATATTAAAAAGTTATTGTTTAATATGGAACCTATTCAAATTGCTAAGTTATATCAACAAAACAAGGTCATTTTAGAAACAACAGCCGAGGGTATAATAGCTGTCGATCACTTTAATCAAATTACGACCATCAATAAAAGTGCTTATGAAATGCTAGATTCAGCTCACAATAAATCTCTATCAGATTGGATGGGTGCAAAAATTGAACATATTTTTACGCCTAAAATTGTTGCAGAGAAAAACATTCATAATCTAGAGCTACCACTTGATGAGCATATTATCATTTTAAATAAAACGCCTTTAGTTGAAAAGAAAAGGAAAATTGGCTCACTATACACCTTTAGAAAGAAAGTAGATATTCAAAAAATCATCGATGAATTAAAACAGATGAAGCAGTATGCAAATGTTCAACGGGCATATACTCATGAATTTGCTAATAAGCTTCATATCATTTTAGGTTTACTTGTTCATAAGCATTACAACGAAGCCATTGAATTTATTAAAGAAGAACGAAATATACAACTTAAAAATCAAGCTTTTTTAAATAGCAATGTAACAACCCCTCTTCTACTTGCATTAATTCAGGGGAAAATTGCAGAAGCCGCAGAACTAGGCATCAAACTCGAGCTAAACGAAATTTCTTCATCTATCGAATTATCTAAGCAGCAAGAAAACGCTATTCTAACAGCTCTTGGTAATGTACTTCAAAACGCTATTGAAACTTTAAAAAGCTGGGAATCCTCAGATAAAGTGATTCAACTATCAATTAACAATTATAAAAATCATTACTTATTTGAGATTCAAGACAATGGACCAGGTATTGATAACAATATGTACGATAAAATTTTTACAAAAGGGGTATCTACTAAAGAAGGGTTAGATCGCGGACATGGGCTAGCTATAAGCAAGAAAGCCCTTCAGGAGATAAATGGGGAAATTTTATTGGATTCAGGTGATTTATCAGGAGCATGTTTTTTAATAATAGTTCCTAAAGGAGACATTGAGAATGACAATATCAAAAAGTGTATGGATTATTGAAGATGACTTTAGAGTAGCAAAAATTCATGCAGATTATGTTCATAATATAAAAGGATTTATCGTTACTGAAAATTTACGCACAGGAAAAGAAACGATTGAAAAGCTAAAGACGACCTCTAGTTTACCAGAAATTATATTAACAGATTTGTATATTCCTGATGTTGAAGGTAGCTCATTAGTAAGCCATATTCGCCACCTCTATCCATCTATAAAAATTATCGTAATCTCAGCAGCAACTGAAATAAGTTTAATAAAGGATATATTGGACTTAGGGATTTCAGATTACTTAATAAAACCCTTTGAAGAGCAACGACTTCAAAGAGCATTTCAGAAATATTTACAGGAACATCATTTATTTCAAAATAGCAAAAATGTCACTCAAAAGGATCTTGATTCATTATTTTATAGGGAATCCACCAATAAAATAATAGATGAAGAAACGTTTGTAAAAGGCATTGATTTGCACACATTACAGATTGTTAAAAGCATTTTCGAAGATCTCAAAACCCAGGAGCTTACAGCCTCACAATTAAGCGAACTCATCGGTTCAAGTCGTTCAACAGCCCGCCGTTATTTAGAATACTTAGTTGGCGAACAGTTTTTACAGACAAAATTGATTTACGGCACCGTCGGAAGACCTGAACGGAAATATGTATATCATGGAACTTATGAACAAAACTAATATTATATTCTTTATTTAACATATGACTATATTGTTTTCCTCCTTTTGGCACTATGATATTTTTTAAATAATCAGAATGATTGATCACAAAGGGAGGAAATATTTTTGAGTTTAAGTATAATTGGATTTTTAACAATTATTATTATTGTTGCTCTACTTATTAGTGGTCGTGTATCACCACTTGTAGCAATGGTAATACCACCTATCGTAGCAGCATTTATAGCTGGCTTTAATTTTGATGAATTAGGAGAATTCTTTAGTTCTGGATTAAGCTCTGTGATGAACGTAGCTGTTATGTTTATCTTTGCTATTATTTTCTTTGGTATTATGCAGGATGTAGGATTATTCGAACCATTGATCAATAAAATGATTGCGCTTTCAAAAGGAAATATTATTGTCGTTGCAGTAATAACAGTGATCATTGCTGTAGTAGCGCAGCTAGATGGTTCTGGTGCTTCAACATTTTTAATTACAATCCCAGCATTATTGCCTTTATATTTACGTTTACGCATGAATCCATATCTATTGCTGTTACTAGTTGGGGGAGCTGCAGCAGTTATTAATATGATTCCTTGGGGTGGTCCATTAGGTCGTGTTGCTTCAGTTTTAGAGACGGATGTAACTGAACTTTGGTATCCTTTAATCACTATTCAAATCATTGGTGTCGTGTTAATGATAGCTTTAGCAGTGTTCCTTGGTTTTAGAGAAAAGCGCCGTATTCTAAAACAATATGGTACCCTTGACTTCACAAATGATGATCATGTTATTACACAAGGTGTTGTTTCATCAGAAGTAGACACAAGCTTACAACGACCAAAACTATTGTGGATTAATGCAATTGTTACTGTTCTTGTTATCGGCATTTTAGTTGCAGGTATTTTACCAGCAGGACTAGCCTTTTTAATTGGGGTGGCCATCGCCTTACCAATCAACTATCGTTCTCCTAAAGAACAGATGGAACGTGTACGAGCACATGCTCCGAATGCCTTAACGATGGCATCTATCATCATTGCTGCTGGATTATTTTTAGGTATCCTTAATGGTACTGGGATGTTAACTGCAATTGCCAACAACGCTGTAAACATTCTACCATCAGCCCTATCATCTTATTTACATATCATTATCGGGGTATTAGGGGTACCATTTGATTTATTACTAAGTACAGATGCATATTACTTCGCTTTATTCCCTGTAGTTGAACAGATTGGCTTATCTTTCGATATTGATTCTCTTTCAACTGCCTATGCAATGATTATTGGTAATATTGTAGGTACATTTGTATCGCCACTTGCCCCTGCTGTTTGGTTAGCTTTAGGCTTATCAGGCTTAGAAATGGGGAAACACTTAAAGTACTCTTTCTTCTGGATGTGGGGATTGAGCATTACTTTACTTTTCATTGCTGTAGCACTAGGAATTATTGCTATCTAATAAATTAACTAGAATACCAGTTGTCGAGTATTAATCGGCAACTGGTTATTTTTCTATCCTCATAGCGTAGGGTCGATTTCCGTTCTGGCTGGGCGCTTTCCTGGGGCGTCCGATGAGCCGCTTTTGTTGTTGTTGTTGCTTTCGCACAGAACACATCCGCTGTGCTCTAGGGTTTCATCCGTGACGCTGCGATCTGTGATCTTGATCTGACCCCAAGGAGTCGCCCAGTCTCCACTTCTCCTTTTACTTAGGTATTGATTATAATGGAAAATCAGAGCCATCAAGTATTTCCTTTGAGCTTTTTACATGCAGGTTATTGGATGAATGATTTTTTTTATACGTCCTTACAATTTCATAACCAATACAATACCCTATCCATTGAGGAAGCTTTCCACCATATAAAAATTCAGCATGATTGTTTAAACCCTGAATATTGATTTGATGTAAAAAATGTTCCTTCCAAATTTCTAGCATTTTATCTAATGAGTAGGACCTCAACCATGGCGCTAACCATTTATCACCGTAAATCTCCTCCACTGCACATTCTGCTAATCCCTCTAAAATTAAAGAATCTAACAGAGTCACTTCATCTAGAGATTTATCTAAATATTGCAGACGACAAACATGATTATACTCATGTGCAAATAACGCTTTAAGCTCCTGCTTTTCAAGCTCTCCAATATATAAAAACATAGCATTTGGATAGGCTACACCGTTTTTATTAGTAATCGTTTGCTCCTGCGTGATCGGAAAGATATAGATTGGTATTGTTGGACCGTTCCATTTCTCCTTTAAATAGTTAAATTCCTTCTGTACTACTTCCCAAACGTTTTGTTTTTTTAACTTGTTAATGTCTATTTTTTCATGTGATTTAAAAAGCCCCTGTTGCTGTAGTTCAAATTGTATTTCATCTGGAGATCCACCAATAAAAATCCCTACTAAACGATCGCAAAGAATAGAACGTTGTAAGTCTTCAAAGTTTTTACTGAGATTAAGCCTTTGACTAGCTATTAATTGATTGAGCCACTCATCTGTTGGTATTACAGACATACATTCCCCCCTTACTATAGCTTATGTCTGAAGTAGACAATCGGCTAGTGATAATGATTGCAACCGCATATATTAGCTTATAAGGAAGTCGAAAGGAGGGATAGTTTGTGAATCCAGCTAATACTTATAATCTTTGTTGTCAATATCATGGTAAACGTGTAAGAATTGAAGAACGAGGTGGCAGAGTACATTACGGAGAAATAACTAGGGTGGATAGAAGACAGGTATGGATTCAACCTGATAGACGATTTGGCGGTTATGGTTTAGGTTATTGGGGTTGGGGAGGACCAGGAGCCGGTTTTGGAGTTGGTATCGCACTTGGAGCAGTTGCCGGAATTGCCCTAGCACCACTACTATTTTGGTAATATTGAAATGACTAATTATACTATCCGCTGCGCGATGAAAGACTTACTGTCATCGGGGAAAAAAACAAGCCATTTCATGTTGCTGAGATGGCTTGTTTTTCCTTATTGCACTTGCTCTTGTTGCTGTTTGCTTTTAATCAACTCGGATATTGTGACAAATGTATAACCTTGTTTTTTAAGTTCTGGTAAGATTTCTTCCAGCGCCTTAATGGTCTGCGTACGATCTCCGCCTCCATCATGGAACAAAATAACATCTCCAGGCTTCGATCCCTTCATCACTTTTTGGATAATTTTGTTAACTCCTGGCTGTTTCCAATCTTGAGTATCCTGATGCCAAGACCACATAACTACTTTGTATCCATCCTTAACAGCAGAATTGATCATTTGATCATTATAGTAACCACCTACAGGACGAAACAAAACTGGTGCAAATCCAGTAATACCATAAATTATTTCCTTTGTCTTACGTAGTTGTGCCTGTAATTCAGCTACGGAAGCTTTAAACGGATGTGAATACGTATGATTGGCCAGCTCATGCCCTTCAGAATAAGATCGTAAAACAAGGTCTGGATATTTTTCTGCATTTTTTCCAATAACAAAAAACGTCGCCTTTGCATCATACTTTGCCAATAAATCTAAAATAGCTGCGGTATATTTGGGATGAGGTCCATCGTCAAAGGTTAGAGCAATTATTTTGTCTTTTGTGTTAATATCCCACACAACTTCCCCTGTCTCCTCATAATAAGGTCGACCTTTATCCGCATAAGTTGTCAGCCCTGTAAAAAATACCGATATAATTAAAAAACAAAGGGATAAAACCAATATATATTTACGTGTCATAAGCATCACCTCCCAATTTCTAATTCACATAACTCCGTCAACTTACTATTTACGAATTACATTGAATTATACTTGTGAAGGTTTGGCTGTTTTCTCCTCTTAACTATTTCAAAAAAATTAAATTTCCTGTTATATTTTGAACGAAATGTGAAAACACTCACAAAGTACTTTCTTTTTTCACTAATTGATGTAAAATAAAAGACATAACTGATATATAACAACGCAAGAAAAAATCAATCATTCCACCATCTGTTATAATACAAAAAAAACAACAAAGGGGATCTTTCATTATGTGGATTATTACAGTTTTTGAACAAAATACTTATCGTATGTTCGAATATAAAACTAAAAACGAGGCAACGGTTGCGTTAAAAAATTTCAAGCAAACAGCTATGCTTTCTTATACAAAATAATTTTAAAGAATCAACTCATATGATACGGGTTGATTCTTTTGACTTTTTACGTATAAATCAATTTTCAGCAACATATCTTAACTTTTCAGGGTTTACCATATAATAAATTGCTTCGATTTGTCCATGTCCAACTTCGAAGCCAATTACTGCCTGAATTTTATTCTCGAGTATTAATGCTAAGCCAGTTGTACCATTAATATTCATCAATTCTAATGTATAATTTTCTTCATTATTTTCAAACTTACGAAAAAGAGCAGATAATAAACGGAAAACTTTTTCACGACCGTAAATAGGATGTAATGCAGCTGTAGCCTTTCCTCCACCATCTGCATAATAAACAACATCTTCTTTTAAAATATGAACAAGCTCCTTGACCTTTCCTTGTTGAAAAGCAGACATGAAAACAGTCACTGTATTTTTTATTTCCAACTTGTCTGTAACTATACTATTTTTTCTAACTAGCTTATGACTCGTGTAATATGTTCACTGGTGTTTGGTTTATTGATGCCTTCAATATTTTACTTAGCCTTGTCGCTTGTGGAATAGCTTCCTTACATGTCATACCATCTGGAAGATTATTTTTATAATCTACTACTAATGCGCAATCTCCAATGGAATAAATATGTTCCTCATCTTTAACCTGATAGAAATGATTAACAATAATTCGATGCTCTTCTGAGATAGGTAAACCTAATCTAGAAATGATTGGATTTGCTTCTACCCCAGGATTAAAGATACAAGTTCCTACAGAATATTTTTGGCCATCATTAGTAGATAACTGACCATCTTTACAATGAGAAACCCTTGTTTCATTTTTGACGACTACCCCAATATTTTCAAGATGGTTGACGAGTTTCTCACTTACTTTCACAGGTGCTTCTGGTAAAAGTCGATCCTTTGCATCAAAAAGTAAAACTTCCACTAAACTTGGATTAACACCTGCTTCTGCCAACTTTTCTTTAGACCACACAGCAATTTCAGCAGCTGTTTCAATACCTGCGATTCCTCCACCTACAACAGCTACCTTAAATAAACTTTGGTTTTGTTGTGATTTCTCCAAGGCTTTAAATGATTCCATCAGTGACAATAGTTGTTCTCTTATTTCTATGGAGCTCTGCTTATCTTTTAAAGTGATTCCACCAAAACCTTTAGATATCTCTCTAATTACACTTCCAAATGCCAGCACCAAGTAATCATAATGTAAATCTATAGTTTTCTCGTTTTCCATCTTAATAGTAATTTGTTGATTTTGCTTCTGAAGAGCTAATGCTTCCCCTTGAATAAATTCAATCCCGTTCTGACAATATTCGGTAAAAGGTATTTTCAAATTTATATCCCTTATCGCAGCCCGAACAAGTAATACTTTTTTTAAATGATAACTATTTTTATCAATTAAAATAACTCTTACTGATTTTCCGATTTGACCTTGAAATTCCTTTTTTAATCCCTCTAATAAATTTATTCCAGCATAACCCCCGCCTACAATGACAATATTCTTCATCATAACTCCTCCTTTTTTCCTTATAACGAATTTACTTAATCGGTTGTGACATCATTTATAAGGTTTTTAAAAGTTATGATCGAGGATAATACATTTGCGTCGTTCGTTTTAGGTAACAAATAATTTTTAATGAAAAGTCGAACACCTTTTTATCTATCGCCATATGTATATAGAGAAAAGGAGTGATTTCGGATGGTAATAATTGAGCCTATTATGATTAAAGGCCATTTTTTCACTGCAGTAGTTGTTCAATTGCCAAAAACAACACTGCTGACAATTTCAAATGATACGGGCTACATTATGTGTGGGGCTTTAGATGTTGGTCTATTAAATGACCGCTTAGCAGACCGGAAGATTATTGCTGGTCGAGCAGTTGGTGTGAAAACAATTGATGAGCTATTGACGGCTCCATTAGAATCCGTGACATATGAAGCGCATCAACTTGGTATTACTGAAGGAATGTCTGGCGTAGAGGCATTATTAAAAATGGTATAATCGATATTTTTGGATATAAATAAAGCGTCAAAGCATTAAACTAGGCGCTTTTTCTTCATTATAAAACTCAATTGAACGATTTCATCTTGCATAGTATGAGCCTTTTGAAAGGTGGTATTCTATGTATTATACAAATGTTAGTCAGCAAACTCCCCGTGTCATAGTTGTGACTGGAACCGGAAAAGTAATGGCTAAAGCAGGCTATGTCCAGCTTCAAGTAGAGGTAAGTACACAAGCGAAAAATGTACAAGATGCACAGCAGGAAAATGCGATGATTATGAATCGTGTCATACAATCCATTTTAGCTCTTCATATCCCAAAAGAACATATCCAAACGGCAGGCTACAATATTGCACCTCATTATGAATTTGAAAATGGTAAACAAGTTTTTAATGGCTATGAAGTGACAAATGCCATTTCCGTTAAAGTAACTAATACAAATCAGGTTGGCTCAGTCATTGATACAGCTGTGCAAAATGGTGCAAACCGCATTTCCTCTATACATTTTAACATTGAAAATACGGATACATACTACCAGCAGGCACTCAGCTTAGCTCTTCATAATGCCCAAATGAAAGCCAAAACAATTGCTGAAACGATGCATTTGCCCATCCAACCCCAGCCAATCGAAATCATTGAGGAACATGAAACTGGACCTGTCCTATATAGATCAATGGCGACGGTTGATTCCACCATTTCTACACCTATAGAACAAGGTCAAATTACTATTAATGCGAATGTCAGAGTGAAGTTTCAATATTAAATGAGCCTTCTACCTCATACCTGAAGGCTCTTGAGGTTATTGAAGCAGCCTCCAATCCAATCAACTTACACACTGAATACGTTTTAACTAGTGACATCGAACTTTTACTGAATAGGAGGCTATTTATTTTTATCATTCCCATATACGTTCTAGAGTCACTTCATGATCCTTAACACTTAACTGAAAAACATCTGGGTTACTTAGACGTGTCCAAAATTGAAAGTTAACATCGCTATTATAGTTTTTCAAAAGTAAGGTCATTATATTTCCATGACTAGCGATAATTGTATGTTCAGACTCACTTTTGAAAGTTTCCTCAACGACGTTAACGATACGTTCCATCGCTTCATTACTTGACTCTCCACCCTCAAACTTTAACTCCATATCGGTAAAAGTTGCTAGAAGTTTTTCATACCAATCGGGCAAATCACTTGTGCTTAATATGCGTTCTGAAAGGCGTTCGTCAATTTCAACATTTATATTTTCCCTCTTACTTAGCGGTTCTATAGTTTGAATTGCTCGTAAAAAGGGACTAGTAATAATTTGATCAATTTTTTTGTCAGCGAAAAACTCTGTTAAAACTTCAGCCTGCTGAAAGCCCTGTTCTGTTAAAGAAGCATCCGGTGACTGTCCCTTGGCTTCGCAATGCCTTATTACATAGATATGTTTAGCCATTTCTAACCTCCTAGAAGAAATATGGAGGACCGATCATTATTATCCACTACTTTTGAAACAAGTTCTCGTCTTAACAATATGCATTAACCTCACTGATTGTAAGTTTTTATTTTACGTTTATTATACCTCCTTTGCTAATTAGTTCCAATTCGTTTGATGCATCACCAATCTTACCTCTCTTTTGGTTTTCCGTATGTTTTTCTTTCTGGTAACCTTCTAAATTAACGCTTATGTCAGATGATTCACTGTTCGCTATAACCCCTAATGATTTTGGTGCCTCTTTGTATGAGATTGTAATATCCCCTGAAGACGTTTCTACAAATAGTGCTTTTCCTTCGCTGATTTCTTTCATTAAGACTTCACCGCTAGTCGAAGTAATTTTCGTTTTCGGACTGTTGACCCTAGTAATATAGCTATCACCATTTGTAGCAGCTATCGTTAATTCATTTAAAGAACTGTCTACGATACTTAATTCACCATCTTTTGATGTAATTGTACCTTTATCAGCCGATAGTCCTTTAATGATTTTAGCGCCAGAATCCGTTGAAATCGAAAGTTCTTCTGTTTCAATGTTGTTAATTTTGATATCACCATAACTATTTTTTAATGCAATCTTACTCACTGCATTTTTAGGGATATAAATGTGAATAGTATCTTTTTTTCCAAAGCTAAAGTTTTTCATAGCCCCTTTTTCAGTGTCTTGTTGAAGTACCTTTACTTTATTTCCGTCTTTCTTAATTTCAACAGGATTGCTTTGCTGCTTTTGTTGTTGCTTACCTTCAAATTCAATTGTTAGTTTATCAGATTCTGTATTTTCTAATGCTATATTCCAGGACTCTATGTTTAGTTCTAGTTCTTCTATTTGCTCAACATCAAAGGACTGTTCTTCAGTGATGCTCTTTTCTCCATTGATTTTAAGAGTGAAGAATATTCCTCCTACCGCAATAACGAATATTAAGGCTATGATTGCTTTTTTCACTTTACATCCTCATTTCTCATTTTTAAGTTAAATCTACTTTGTCGACTTTATAATAGGACAGATAGCCGATAATAAGCCCTAATAGACACATTATTGTTGGGACAATGATAAATTGAGATAAACTTGTAGATGTATCCCCATTTGAAACCGTTGCATTAATCAAAAATCCAATTAAAACAGCGGATGTAATTGTCGCAGCTGTTGATTTTTTTCGCATACCAAAATACAAAGGAATTAAGCTTACCCCAGCCATCATAAAAGCAATGATAAAAGTAGACGGTATAGTAGCTACCATATCCTGTATCTCAACAGGAGATTCAAAGAAGTTCATCATTGGATTTAAAAAATAAACAGCGATATTCATCATTAAGGTCGCAATGATAATGCTAAAGAAACAAAATCCGAAAACTAAAGACAGCTTAGCAAAAATAATTTTTTTCCTTTTTAATGGATACGTAAATAATAATTGAACCGTCTTATTTTTGTATTCGTCAATGACTAAACGAGATAGAATTACACTCGAAAAAATGATAAAAACAATGCGAATTAATATATTTGTCAAAGACATAAAATCTGTATAATCTTGAAACATCTTTTCATCTGCAGAACCAACTGCCATAAGTGCCACTGCCGCAAAAATTCCAATAATACAAATGGTTAAGCCTTTAAAATAGCTAGACATACTATTCTTTTTCCATTCAAGTTTTAATAGTTTAAGCAATTTGATTCCCTCCATTAATAAGGTTTAAGAAATACTCTTCTAAATGCTGTTGCTGTTTTTCAATGCTATTGACAGTAATATTATTGAATATAAGTTCTTTATTAATTTGAGATTGAGAAATATCTTGTTCAAAAATTCGAATACAATGCTGATTGACAATCTCATATTTTCGAATTCCTAACTTGTTCTCTAGCACATGAATCGCTTTTTTCACATCGTCTATTTTAATCTCCAGATACTCCATGTTCTCTTTTCGAATATCGTCCATTTTTACTTCCTTTAATAATTTCCCATGATGAAGGATGCCAATTGTATCTGCTATTGATTCAATTTCTGACACGATATGACTTGATATTAATATAGTGATTCCAAGCTTCTCCTTTAGATATAACAAGAGCTCTCGAATATCTTTAATACCTATTGGATCAAGACCATTTATCGGCTCATCCAAAATAAGAATTTCTGGTTTAGCAACAATGGCACGTGCGATACCTAATCTTTGCTTCATTCCTAGAGAAAATTCATGTATTTTTTTATGTTCAACACCATTAAGACCTACTATCTCTAATGCCTCTTCGGTAGCTCCTTTTTCATAAACTCCAATATACTCACAGTGAAGCTCTAAATTCTCCTTCGCTGTTAGCCTGTCATAAAATTCCGGGTACTCGATAATACTGCCTATTTTACTTAAGTATTGATAGGAAGTAGTAGAAATGGATTGATTCAATATTTTAATTTCACCTGAAGTTGGTTTTACTAAATTTAAAATCATCTTCATAATCGTTGTTTTTCCAGCCCCATTCGGACCTAAAAACCCATAAATCTCTCCCTTCTTAACATTCATATTGACATTCGAGACAGTTTCGATTCCTTTAAAGCTCTTACTTAATTGATGTAGTTGAATAACAGTTTCCATGTTATGTGCTCCTTACCATTTTGAATTCGTTACATTAAGCTTAATAAACGAAAGTAAAATCAAAGTAAACTCGATGGAAAATGACAGTAATTTTTTCAAGATAGTAAAGATATAAAAATCAGAAGCTGTTATGATGAAATTGAAATGAGGGATAAAAATGGAAACTGCTGAAAAAATCCTAATCGTAGATGATGAGATTGGTATCTTAAAATTATTAGAAATTACGTTACGGAAAGAAAACTTTATCAATATTGATACTGCTTCAACAGGTAAAAGTACACTACAGCTTGTAAAAGACAAGCATTACGATATTATTTTGCTCGATATAATGCTACCAGATATAAGTGGCTTTGAACTTTGCACAGAAATACGCAAGCATACAAATACACCTATTATTTTTGTCAGTGCTCGCTCTACCGATTTTGATAAATTAACAGGATTGGGTATTGGCGGAGATGATTATATTACAAAACCTTTTAATCCTTTAGAAGTCGTCGCTCGAATAAAGGTCATCCTTCGACGTCAAAAAATGTATGAAAGTGCTCAACAACAGCAGACTACAAAATTTGATTTCGGTTATTTTGCTCTCAATCCTGAATCTGCAACATTAACCGTTCACAATCAGCTCGTCGAATGTACGGCTAAAGAGCTAGAGCTACTGCACTTCTTTTGTAAAAATCCAAATCGTATTTTTACAACTTCACAGCTCTACGAATTCGTGTGGGGAAATGATGTATATGGTGAGGAGAAAACCGTCACGATTCATATTTCGAAGCTAAGGAAAAAGCTTGGGGATGATACGCGTAAACCTAAAATAATTGTGAACTTAAGGGGCATTGGGTATAAATTCATTCCACCGAAAGAGGATTCACTATGCGAATAAACACTCGATTTACGTTACATCTTGCATTGGGGATTATTCTGTGGATGCTTTTGAGTGGAATTTGTATTGTGATCGGACTCGAAGGTATTCTCCCACTCTTTAAAAAATCTGTTAGTGAAGCTTATCAGAGTCTACTAGTCGCATGGATTTTCGGATTCAGCACTATTGTTTGTATCGCTGTATTTGGCTGGTATTTCGGGGGTCCTCTTGGTTTTATAATGTCTTGGATCCATCAGCTATCACAGGAAAACTATACACAACCTGTTGGACTATCTAAAATCTATACACGCAAAGGAAAGCTCCGTATGCGTTATATGTTATATCAAGAGGTACTTCAACACCTACAATCCTTATCAGGAAAATTAAAAGCTGCTGAAACAGAACGTGAAAAGGTTGAACAAGCAAAACAAGAATGGATTGCCGGTATATCCCATGATTTAAAAACGCCATTAACGTATATTACAGGCTACTCTACCCTACTATTAAACGATCAATACGATTGGTCCAAGGAGGAAGCTCGTTCCTTTATTCAAGAGATTGCAGATAAAGGCAAGCATATGGAGGAACTTATTCAAGATTTAAGTCTTGTCATTCAGTTTAATAATACAGACGGTCAGTTACCCTTGCATAAAACAAATCAGGATATTGTGGATTTCACAAAAAGAATTGTTGCCAATATAAGCAACAATCCACAGGCCAATGACTATATATTGCATTTTAAAACTGATACATCTGTTATAAACATTGACATTGATACAAAATTCATGCAACGCATATTACAAAACATTCTTATGAATGCCGTTATCCACAATCCACCTAATACAGATATTTATACACAGATTTTTAACAGGGCAGAGCATGTAGAAATCCACATTGTGGATAATGGCATAGGTATGTCTCAACACATGATGGACAATATATTCCAACAATATTATCGAGGAACTACTACAGAATCTTCTTCTGAAGGTACTGGACTGGGCATGGCGATCGTTTATAAACTCGTTCAAGCTCATAACGGCACTATCTCAGTACAGAGCGAACCTTCTAATGGGACAACGTTTATTATTACATTACCTAAAAAGTAATATGGGAATTGAACACTTTTGGATGTCGCCCGAGTTGTCAGTTGTTGGACTTGAGCAGTTCTTCGGCGGACCTGATCACTTTTGAGGCTTACCCGATCACTTTCGGGGCGAGCCCGATCAACTTGAAGGCCTGCCAGAACCATTCATGAAATCGTATTGTTTGACATATATTAAAGCATCATAAATCGGTTCAATAAGGAGGATTCCATGCAATCTGAAAAATTGCGACTAAGAAAGATTCAACATCTTGCTCATGAAATTACTGATGAAATGAATAAAGGTGAAGAACTTACTCACTTAGAAACTTTGATTCCCGTTATTGATAATTTATCTCGTGCTATTGGTGATTTAACAGATTCCTATGGACAGTATTCATTAGATTATGTAGAGGAAAAAGTGAAGAATGCTCATGCGCTTTTATTTAGCAAGGTAAAAGTCGATGTCTATTTATAAAGATATTGGAAAAGGGTAACCATTTATATGGTTACCCTTACTATTTAATGCGTTTCAGGATTAAATGTCTTACAATCTGTTTCTTCACTATTAGATGCCTGTTGTCCCTTTTGACTTACAACATAGATTTTTTCTGCACCACATCTGTTTCCAGAGTTCCAAAATGTACAGTTATTAACTTCACAAAGAATTTCTTGTGCCATTGTTTCCACACCTCCTCTTTTTTATCATTAACAAAATTGAAGTATTCAATACAGAAGGTGTAATGAAACAGAAGAATATGGATGTTTACTGGCTTTTGGTAAAGAAACTCATCCATAATTCCAAAAAATGCTATTACCTACGAAGGTAATAGCATTTTTTTCGCGCATTATTCAATAACTTTTGTCGGTGTTGCCTCTTGAACAATTATCATGCCATCATATGCCTCAGCAGGTGTCATTTTAATCGTATAAAGCATCTGTGTGAACTTGTACCAAAAGCTAAAATCATCGCCGATATTGCCCATTCTTTGTTCTTTTGCTACGATGTCAGCTAACTCCTGAGATTCATTAGCCTTTTTAAAGTCTACATAGAAAATATTGTCCTTGATCTCACTAAAGGCGTCTACTAAAGCATTATGATGTTCAATCGTATAATTTTTTCTTTCGCCTGACCCATTTTGTGCCTGAAACGTATTGTTAACAAAGTCAGTCCCAATAGCATAGTACGCATCTTTATACACTTCGTCTAAGTATTGGCCCATAGATTTGTATCCTGCCATATTCGCTGAAGTTTTCTCTATATGCCCATTATGAGCAGACATCAGTACTTTATCATGACCTTGAGCCGCTTCAAAATCAACGATCCATTGTAAGTTGTTCGCTAAATACTCATCACGAAGACTCATATAATTGCTGTCATTTAAAAATAATTGCGTGCGTTGCTTGATGATTTGTGCATATTGAGCAGCAAATAAATATGCTTCTTTCGAGGATTGCTTTTCATAAGAATCTTTATTTTTTTGCAAATCCTTGATGATTGCATCAATATTTTTATCAAGCTCCTCTAGCTGACTAGTTGATAAATCTCTCATTGTTTTATTCGTTACATCTTTTAGCTGTGCCTTATATTTCTTACCGCCTTCACTATTAACCACTTCGTAATAATCTAGTAACCCTTTTTTACTATAATCATAGCGTTGCATATCGTTACCGTAAAAATAAATTCTATCTTTCTCATCTGCAGCCATGTTATAATCATGCATCCACTGAACAAACTCAATCATTTGCTCCGTTTTATAGATACCATAATCCAAAGCTTTTACCGCTTCCTCAGCTGTGCCAGTACCATTTAAAATAAACTGATTAATTTGCTGAGCGCCACCAAAATCTCCTTCTAATACAAAAACACGAACATTTTCATTGTTAATTAAAGCCTGAAATACATCCTTCTTTAATGTTTGGAATTCAACGTTTCCATGTGTTGCTTCTCCAAAACCAATTACTTTCACATAATTTGGAATATCGATATCTTCAACCGCGGATGTATATTTCGAAGCATCCTTAACGGCTTCTCCCTTGCCACATCCCGCTAGAGATAACAAAAGAAATAATGCTGAAATTAATAAAAAGCTCTTTTTAACAAATACCATTTATAAAATTCTCCCTTAAAAGTTTATCCCTTATCGCCCTATTGGTGAAGACTAAGTGGGGATGAGTAAATCCCCATTTCACTTTATACAGCTTTTCGTTGGAAATATAAATACCCTCCAAGGAAAAACAGTACGAACCCTCCTCCTACAACTGTTAATAATTGATCCCAAGATACGAAGAATACATCATCCATATTGCCGCCTACATACATCATTGAGAATGGTTGAGCCCATGGATAGTAGGGTCCGATAGTTTTTGAATTGATTGCTAATATAGAAGGTAAAGTAAAAATTACATTAACAGCAAATGGAGCAGCGAAGCTTTTAAACATGATAGACATCCACAACTGCAAAGCCACTAGTGGCAATGTCGCTACCCATCCTCCGATAATGCTCTTCCAAACAATCTCCATCGGGAAAGGATCTGTATAGCCCTTTATCATGCCTACAGCAAATATAGAACATAAATATAATAATTGCATCGCCATCATAAGAATCATGATTAACACATATTTTGCAGCAAATACTTTTCCTCTTGTTACCGGCAATGCTAGAAGCTGTTTCCAACCACCACATTGATGCTCATATCTACAAATAAGACTTGCAAATACCCCTGCAATTAAAGGTAGAAACAATAATGCATACGTTAAATTCATTGAAAACAAAGAAATGTACCAATGATTCACATCAATACCTTGCATATTAGATTCCATATTTGATGTTAATCCGATAAAAAGTCCGATTATCGGTCCTGCTAAAATGATTGGCACCATTTTTGATTTTCTCAATTTAAACCATTCAGCGCTCAGTATAGACCACATTTACTTTACATCCCTTCTAGCAAAATCTATCATTCCGATAATATACAGTAAAATACCAATACCTACTCCAAGCATGACATTAATAACAGGCTCATCCCATTGATTCATTAACGAAGGCCATTTCCAAATCATCCAGTCAGGCAATACAAATGATGAATAAGCAAAAATCACGCCGAAAATACCTACTGTAATTGGGATCCCTTGATTATGACAAACACTCGCAATCCAAAGTTGCAGTGCCAATATTGGCAACGCTGCAAAGTATGGATAGTAAGCAAATTTAGCAATTTCCATATAGGGTGTGCTATCGCCTAAATCTAAAAAGATTCCGTAAGCCAGTGTCATTAACATTAAAATCGTGGAAGACAAGAACAGTAAAATCGCTAGAACCGTGAACTTTGATAAATACACCGTTAATTTAGACACCGGTAGTGCAATTAATTGCTTCCAAGCGTTCGTTTCATTTTCAATGCTCGCCATAAATGAAGTTAAAATAGCAATCCCTAATACGATAGCAAGTGGTGTAAATGAATGAACATTTAATAAATAGAAACCCCAATCGTCCTCGCTTTGCTCTAACAAATAGTCCTTCCTTACGCCGTAATTTACCATTTGCATGGCAACAACACCAATTGGTCCTAAAGCTGTTAAAAACCATAATCCTTTGCGTTTAATTTTCAAAAAGTCAGAAGTTAACAGTTTCCCTATCATAGCGCTTGCTCTCCTGTTGTCATTTGAAGGAAAATCTCCTCTAAAGATCGTTTCTCTTCCTCTACTCGATATACCGAAATACCTTCTTGTACAAGGATTTGTACAATATGTGCTACTTTTTCATCTGAACATTCATCAAATAAAATGAGGTCATCCTTATGTTCTGCCTTAATGCCATTTGCCACTAATGAACGCCAGCCCTTTTCACTATCGCTCACTTTAATTACTACCTTTGGCTGAGCAAATCTACGCATTGCTTCAATTGAATCTTGGAAAATCATTTTCCCCTTTGTCACAATGCCCACTTGCGTTGCCATTTGATCTATTTCAGATAATAGATGGCTTGAAATAATAATCGTCATTCCATATTCTTCAGGAAGTCGTTTAATCAAATTACGAATTTCAATAATACCAGATGGATCAAGACCATTCGTTGGCTCGTCTAAAATAAGTAATTCAGGATTATGTAACAAAGATGCAGCAATACCTAAACGTTGCTTCATTCCAAGTGAAAAGCCTTTTACTTTTTTATCTGCAGCATCCTTTAAACGAACAATTTCTAATACTTCATCGATGCGTGACTTCGGTACACCTAAAATTTTTCTTAACGCTTCTAAATTTTCATAGGCCGTCAAATGTGGATAATAAGAAGGATTCTCTACTAATGAACCAACCTTTGCTAAAATATTAATTCGTTCCTTCGTTAAATCTTTTTGGAAGATTTTGATTGTCCCAGAAGATGGCTTCATTAGCCCAAGAAGCATACGAATCGTCGTCGTTTTTCCCGCTCCATTCGGCCCTAAAAATCCATATATTTCACCTTTACGTATTTTTAAATTTATATTTGATACAGCTTGCTCTTTACCAAAGCTCTTTGATAAATTTTCTGTTTGTACGATATATTCCATTGTCCTCACCTCTGTAATTATCATAAGTAATGAAGGTTAAAAACAGGTAAGGCTCAAGTTTAAATTTTGTTTAAAAAAGATACTTTATCATAACGTGGGTTGATTTCCGTTCCGACTGGGTGCTTTGCCGCTGTCGCTTCGCTTTCGGGCAGATAAAACATTTGTTGCTGACGCCTCGCTTTCGCACAGAGCAAAGCTTCCTGGGGGCGTCCGATGAGCCGCTTCGCTTCGCTGCAGGGTCTCGGGCCAACACGATGTTGGTCACGAAGGCGTTATCACAGGATGTGATGGTTTTAGCCTTCGTTCCTCTATCGCTAATCCCCGAGGAGTCACCCAGCCTCCACTCCAATCAACTTATTTACATGGCGTACGTTTTAACAAATGGTATCCCTACTCTTGTGATGAGCATTAAAAAGAAGATAGCAATTCCTATTGCCTTACTCCATTCTACTTTCCCAAGGAGTCTGTATGCATTATGAATAAAAAA
This sequence comes from Lysinibacillus sp. NPDC093216, assembly GCF_050280325.1. Lineage (NCBI taxonomy): Bacteria > Bacillati > Bacillota > Bacilli > Caryophanales > Bacillaceae > Lysinibacillus > Lysinibacillus sp. NPDC093216. The sequence continues at coordinate 193,419 of NZ_JBNNVB010000003.1, forward strand.
ACAGCATGCCATAAGCTTTGCTGGCATACTGTTTGAACAATTACTGAAATGAAGCATGCCTTAGCATGCTTCACGAAATATTCTATTTGTAGTGTTTAATTTTAATCTTTGTGCCGGATTCGCTGGACTCTATATCCCACTCTAAATCCATGCTCTTCACCATAATATCAACAATCGATAAGCCGATACCAGCACCTTTCGCATTGGATTCATTTTTCATTCCTTTTCCGTGATCCTTTATGATAAATGCATCATAGCGCTCCGTCGATTCGGTTTCGACGCCAATATATTTCCCGCTACTCGCATGACGTAATATATTTTGAAACAAATTATCAAATATACGTCCAAGCCAAATCGGATCAATTTGCCATTCATTTTTCTCAAATGGATGTAGCTCAATATCGATTTCAAAGCCTTCCTTTTCAAACACTGGATACCATGTCGTCATTTGCTCACGTACAAAACGTATAACGTTGATTTCTTTCGCCTCAAATTTATATTTACTAGCCGTCAGCAATGTATAGGACATTAAATTTTCTATTAAGGCGTCAATATTAACAATCGACGTTTCCATTGCCTTAATCGCTTGTTTTCCATCCTCTGATAATACCTCTTTACTAACTGAATATGATTGTGCTCGTATTTTCGTTAATGGTGTTCGTAAATCATGTGATAAATTAGCAATCAATTCACGTCTTAACTGTTCTTCCTTCTGCTCACGATTCTTACTCTCCCTAAGCTCACACACCATGCGATTAAAGCTTTGTTCAAGCTGACCAATTTCATCCTTCTTCTTGACCTTCGTTTCAATAGGTAAGCCATCTACATCACGAATTTCCATCGCTTCCTGAAGACGCAATAGTCGTCTTCGAATCCCTCTGAAAAACAAAAAGGAGACTATAATGAAAAATAATATAATCGCAATAACACCGAAAAATACGAATGCTCCATATTGTTCATAAACATTTTTAAGAGGTGGATTAAACACTTCTCTTGGAATCTCAAAAACGATAAACCCATTTGATTCGTCCTGTCCTAAAAAAGCTATAACTGTAAACGGATCTTCCCCATATCGCTCTTTAATAAATTTTGTAGTATACGCTGGAGTCCATTTCGATGGAAGCTGTTCCTTCACATTCACTTTTGTTAGTAAAGTTCCATCCTCGTCTACCCAAAACATAGAAGATTTTGGATATTGCTTTTGCCAATCCTCAAAATGTTGAGAAACGGCTACATCTGTAAAACTTTTTATACTTTTAGCTTCCGTATGCCATTTTTTCTCTACTTCGTTTTCTCTGAGAACTTCACTTGAAAAATCAGTTTTTCCTATTCCAAAAATAAAAGCGGCACTAGCAAAGTATGATAATTGAACAATAGAGATGGCTAAAAAAATAATCAACATATACTTTGCTAATAATGATCGGAAAAATTTCATAGCTTCACCCTATACCCAATGCCTCGAATGGTTTCGATAATCGTCGGTTTGGCTGGATTTACTTCTATTTTTTCTCTTAAGTATCGAATATGCACCATTAATGTTTTATCACCTTCTATGTAACTTTCACCCCAAACACCTTCATAAAGCTGTTCCTTCGTTAAAATTTGATTTAAGTGGCGAATAAAATACTGTAATAGATAGAACTGCTTACCTGTTAATTGAATTTCTTCATCGGTCTGCTTATTGATAATCCGCATATCTTTCGTATAAATTTTTAGATGCTGAAGATCTAGCACATCATCATTCTTTTGATATCTTCTTAGTAAAACCTCAACCCGAGCTATAAGTTCATCTGGGTGAAATGGCTTTGTCAAATAATCATCTGCAAAATTGAGACCCTCTATTTTATCCTCTACAGCAGTTCGTGCTGACAGCATTAAAATCGGGATTTCTTTATTTTCCCGCTTAATTCTTTTGCCAATCGAAAAGCCATCTAAGCCTGGTAGCATCACATCCAATATAGCGATATCCTTAGAGGCTATGTGCTGATCGACTTCTTCACCAGATTCAAGCCATGTAACCTCGTATCCTCTTTCCGTTAAATCCTTTGTCACCCATTGGCCAATCTCTTTTTCGTCTTCTATGTACAATATGCGATACAATAGTAATCCTCCCAATCTAAGCTATATTTTAGAAATAATGTTATTCTGTATTATACGATTTCATAGATTTGTACTCAATCGTTGTTTGTAAAGTGAGAGATTCATTTAATAAATGCTCGAACATCATATCTAGTGCTAGGTATGTCGATAAAACTAAAAAGTTGGGCGATAACTATCAATTATGCCTCGGCATAATTACGTCCGTAGGCTTTAATTCCATCGATAAAACAAGCTAACAATAAAAAAACGTATTTGGATCCCCCAAATACGTCTATATCTTTAATTATTAATAATAATCAACATATCATTATCATCAAACTGCCACATGTCCCCATAAGCAACTTCCCAATAGTAGCCGTTTGGGTCTTGAAAATAGCCACTATAGCCTCCCCAGAATACAGTTTCTGGCTCCTTGACGATTTTTGCTCCTGCCTTTTTAGCTAAATCAAATACTTGATCTACCTCTTCTTTAGATTTTCCATTATAAGCGAGTGTAATTCCGTTAAAGCCATCTCCTATCGCAGGTGGATTTGCTTCATTAATATCTTTTACTAAACGGTCAATCGGAAACAGTGAGATTTTTGTCCCTCCATTATTAAAGAAAATAACATCCGGATTTGTTTCTTCACCATAAACAATTACTTCAAACCCTAGACCCTCTCGATAAAATTTAAGAGACTCTACCATATCTTTTACACCCAATGTGATTAAATTTAAACGATTCATCCTACTCTCTCCTTTATAAAAGATTCAATTACTTATTCTATCTTAAGCATTGAATCCCCTTCTAGCTTCTTGCAATTCTCATGTTGCTCCTGTCCATATAATCTTTGTATAAGCCATCTTTAATCCACAGCGCTCCATATTATTTTGGCTAATGGATGCAAATTTTGCGTGACCTATCATGAAACTACAGTTTCGTTTGGAGGCTCATTTAAACGAAACTATATTAATGCTTGATAAACATTAGTTAACCTATGCGAGCGAAACTTCATAATAGATTAAATTAACTTTCTAAACATCTGTATTTGAGTACCTTTGTTGGAAGAAGTATAATTTACGGTAATACCTATTTTTTCTGAAACATTATTTATAATTTTGAGACCTGTATTCTCATTTTTACGCATTTCCTGTTCAAAATCAAAACCTGATCCAAAATCTATAATAGATATACATTCGTGTACTTCCCCGTTTGAAGGTACATAATTAATTATAATTTTATCGCTATCTGATGCATGATTTACAATGTTTTGGAAGATATTATCTAAAATTCTTTCAAACCATAATTTATCGATTTTCCAAACTATTAAATGTTTAATATTGTTATGAATTGTTATGTTTTCTTTCTTAAATAAATAATTCCATTTCTTTAGTGATTCCAATATAATTTCTTGAATATTTTCTTCTATTAAAGGAATGTCTACATCTTCTTGTTTTATAAAAGTTTCATCATACATATGATCAATTAATTTAGTTAAATAGTTAATATTATAATTAATTTTTTGGATGGCTTGTGGAAGATTTTTTTCATTCTCAATATAATACAGTTGGGTTTTTATTACTGATAAAGGCGTTCTAATATCGTGAGATAATTGATTCATATATTCTTTTCTTAGTTTTTCTTGTTGAGCAATCTTTAATTGATTATAGATTAATCTATCTAGTAGCCTATTTATTGCTAAACTAAGTTTTGATATTTCATCTTCCCCTTTAACGGGAAGCTTAACGGGTATTTTAGAATTGCTGTAAATGTTATCAATCACATCTCTAATATTATTAATATCATCTGTTAGCTTATCAATTATTTTTGATGATAAATAACCGTATAAAAAAACTATACATAAAAAGAGTATTATAATATATGGATATGCATCTCCAGAGTTAAATATAGAATATCCCTTCGAGAAAAAATTACTAATTAAGAAAAATAAGTAAAAAAGGTAATTTGATATTAAAAACAAAAATGGCATACTTATTAAGGATAAATATAAGAATAATTTATATTTTCTTCTAAAACTCACCTTTTCTCATTCCAATCAAGGTTAATAATTTAAACGATAACCATAACCATATATTGTTTCTATAATAGTTGGGTTTTGAGGGTCAATTTCAATTTTATCTCTTAAATGCTTTATATGCACCGATAAATTTCCATAAGTACTATAATTTTCCCACAAATAAGACATAATTTGTTCTTTTGAAAGGTTAATATTTTTATTATGAATGAAATATAAAAATAGATTTAGTTGTTTATCAGTTAATGATATCTCTTCATTATTAAGTTTATTATGTAATCTTTTGGTTTGCATATTAAATAGTAAATGTTTAATTTCAATAATAGAATGATATTTTTTGTTTGCTATAGAGTTTACTCTAGCTAGTAATTCCAATGGGTCAAAGGGCTTTACCAGATAGTCATCAGCCATGGTTATTCCCTTTATTTTATCGTCTATATTATTTTTAGCTGTTAAGAAAATAATGGGCAATTCTGGATTTTGCAATTTTATCCTGGAACATAAACTAAATCCATCCTCGAATGGTAACATAATGTCCAGTATTACAATATGTACACCATTAAATATTGATAAGTTACATGTTCCATCTTTAAAACAAATGACACTTTTGAAGTAATTAGAGAAGAAGTCTTGTAAAAATTCGCAAATATCTTCATTATCTTCAATAATTACTAAGTTTAGATGTTTTAGCATTCCACAATCCATTTTTATCTCCCCTCTCCAAAATATAGTCCAAGTAAATAATATTACGAGGACTATATTTAATTCTTTTTCTTTTTGCAACAATCCATTATCAAGTTTATATGATTTACACCATCGATATTTTTATGTCTATGTGAAATAAATAGTATTGTTTTGTTAGTAGCAAATAAATTTTTAATTACTGCTTCCTCAGTATCAATATCTAGGTTACTTGTGCCTTCATCTATTAATAACATTTCAGGATTAGCGGCAAGGGTTCTTGCAATTGATAATCTCTGTCTTTGTCCACCCGATATTGTTGCTCCATAGTCTCCTAACACTGTATTATACCCCATTGGAAATTTAATGATTTCTTCATGGATGCATGCCATTTTTGCAGCATGTACAATATCCGAAGATGAAACATTATTATTATAGAAGCGAATATTATCTTCTATAGTCCCATATTCAAAAGATCCTTTTCTGATCTTTTGAATGTTACTCTTTTTTCTATTTTTCAATAATTAATTTTCTTGAAGTGAAAAATACATATAAACAATATAAAATTAAAATGGTACTACACCAAGCTATACTTCCCACTATTGTGGCAGACATAGTATTATCAAAATAGTAATCTTTATCTATTATATACAGACCTAGCCTATACGAGAATGTTGAAAAAATAGTATAAGCAAAGGGTGCAGCAATTAGAATCATTGAGAATAGTGAAAATACGATAGAAATAATGCTACATATAACAATATTTCTAGACCAGACCATTACAATTGTGCTTAAAAGTAAAATGGGCACACTTAAAGAAAAAGTCATAATCAAATATGAAATTGTGATATCAACAATATTCTTAATTAAACTTTCTTTCCCCCAATCAATAACTGTCCCATAGATCAATAATAATATATAATTTAAAGCTGCTAATAAAAACAAACAGAACGAAGCCGTAATAATTTTTGCCCAGAAAAGTTTATTTTTCGAAAAGTTATATGTTATCCAGTTTAGATAGGTACCATTTTTGTACTCTATATAAAATACCGAACTTACTAAAGTACCAACAATAATAGGGAAGAACATAAAATATTGATTATAGAAAATAAAATAAACATCTTTAATATTCGAATCTTTATTGTTAACAATATAATTAATTATATTCATCGCTATAGGTAATAGATTTAATGCCAGTAGAAACCAAATAAACTTTTCTCTTTTTAATTTTAACAACTCATTTTTAAATAATATTTTCATTTTAATAAGCTCCTTCTTAAGAACACATTATTTCCTCATATAAATCCTCTAATGTGTATTTTTCAAAAGTATAATTACCATCTTTAATCAACTTTTCATCATCCCCACTATAAATATATTTATTAAAGTTTGATTCTAAATGCAATTTAGAAACATATGGGTTTTCCGAAAAATCGCTGGCAAGACTCTCTTTATTTTTTAAAGTAACAACATAGAATAGCTTATTATTATTGTTCTTAATTTTTGTAATAATTTTCCCTTTTTTTATAAATATTAATTCATCTGAAATTGACTCGATTTCTGTAAGATTATGACTAGAAATTAATATACAGTTAGTAGGTTTTCTTAAAGAGTTTTTAATCAAATTTCTAACAGATTTAATACCGAGTGGATCTAACCCATTTGTAGGTTCATCTAATAAAATAACCGAAGGATCCCCCATAATGGCCCTAGCTATTCCTAATCGCTGTTTCATCCCTAAAGATATTTCCGAATATTTTTTATCCTTAGCTTCATAAATGTCAAAACCACTAAGGATTTCCTTATAATCTATATTTTCAAGGTTTGTGTATGCTCCATGAAGCTTCAAATTCTCTAACACGGTTAAATTATTATAAAACATGGGATATTCAATTAATTTACCAATATGCGCATCTTTTATAGGTCTATTGTTGTGTAATATTTCCCCATCATAATTAGTTAAACCTAATATAGATTTAAATAAAGTTGTTTTCCCTGAGCCATTAGGACCTAACAAACCGTATATTTTCCCATCTTTGAAGTTAAGATTAATATCTTCTAATATTATTTGTTTTTTTGTTTGTAAATTTAAATCAATAATTGAAATCATTTAAACATGTCTCCTCTAAATATTTTTAAATAACACATAATGTGCCATAAATACCCTACGAAAAATTAGCGTATTATAGATTTTTTCTACACGTAGCAACAGCAAACAGTATGCCACTTGAACAATTCAAAAAGAACTTGTAGTGTCTCAAATACTCATCATCGGCTTACGCAATGAAATTCCTAATTTAGAAATGCTTATTCAGAGTTATAGCCAATCACAAAAACAAAAAAGAAAACAACATAAACGACGAATAAAATTTTTACTATTTTAGACTCAAATACCAACTTACCGTTTTTTATAAATTCATAAAGAAAGACAACAAATGTACCTAACAAGGCACACATAGAAATGACTAAAGCGATTTTTTCCATAAAAACTACCTCCCTCTATAGTGCATTATTGGTTTTAACCATAAACTTTAAATGAGTAATTACCCTTTATTAATAAAATTACAGCACAATGTTTTTTGGATAGAATGAGAAATCTCTCATCAAAATGTTTAACTAAAGCATATTAATATCATGTTCTTATACAGATTTGGATACTTACTCAATTCGTTTATTAACAAATTGAAATGATCTTCAAATTACCTAAAATACATACATTGGAATTTTTCAAAATTTTCGTTTTAAAATACTCTTATTTACAGAATAAAAAATAATTATTAAAAAGTTATTAATTATCATCAAATGTATTAATTTGTATCCTCTAAATTTAGAAGAACTTCAATTAGATCTAAGTATGTAGTCTTTTTAACACCTCTTTTTACAACAAATATGTATATGTAATAATAATTGCCGGGTATTTTCATATCACCAATCACTGATTTCGCATAAAAAACTTTTATACCAGGTTGGTGGCAGCGACCTATCTGAATCCGAAAAAATGTAATATTCCTAAGGGTTAAATCCCCTTCTAACTTCCGCAATCCACTCATGTTGCCTCTGTCCATATACTCTTTGTATAAGCCATTTTCAGCCCACACAGTGCTCCATATTATTTTGGCTTATGGATGCAAATTTCGCGTGACCTATCATTAAACTACAATTTTGTTGAAGAGCTTCGTTGATACGAAACTGTATGAATGCTTGGTGAATCCCTTGATTACGGGCAATTAGTTTCACGGCAGATGCAGCTAATATGGCTGTCCCATCATTTATATACAAGGAGCCGATACCAACATCCTCATCTTGAAAAGAAGCGATATAAAACGACCAACCTGGTTTGTCATACAAAACTTTATTATTCGCTGTGACACTTTCTGCTAAAAATGCTGGCATACCAAAACCTTCAACATAGATATTTCCGTAACGATCAAATTCGGCTTCATCGATTTGTCTTATTTTAATGGAAGAATTCTTTGTTTTCCCTACCCTCTCCTTCATTTAGCTCACAATATAATGTTGCATGAAGATCACTCTGAAAAAGACCGGCGTTATGTAATTTTTGTAGTGAAGTAGCATTTGCGTATTGTGGCGCTAAATCAAAACGAGCTGGTATTTCTCTTTCCTTATAAAAGTTAAGGATTTTATCTATGGCATTCTTTGAACTAAAACAATTACCTTTTACCACATTGTAAGAGGGACCGGGGATATTTTTTATGGAGAAAGCATAGGCACCATCAAATTGGCCAATCTCAACTCTCATAGCATTGTCCTGAATTTCCTTAATTGCATTCAGCCTTGATTCAAACATCTTTATTTCGGTCTTTTCTAAGTGATTTGCCAAGTTTTTTGTTATTACCATGAGTTCACCAACTATTTTCAAATATTCAATTTTCTGCCATTAATTGTAACGCATATAGAAGGCTGAACCACGTAAACTAATAAAAATTTCTTATAGCGAACCATTGATATCTCACAAAAGTTACCTCCACGTTTCTATGAAACTAAAAAGTGCGTACTTTTTTTTGCAATGGCATGGAAGCATAATAAGAAAGCAACAAAGCACAAACGAAAATCGGAGGACAGAAAAATGATTAATCATTTACAAGATAAAATTACATTAAATAACGGCTTACAAATGCCTGGTATGGGTCTAGGCGTATTTCAAGTACCGAATGATATTACAGCAGAAATGGTAAAAAATGCGATCGAGGTTGGTTACCGTAGTATCGATACTGCCGCTATTTATGGTAATGAAGCAGGGGTTGGCGAAGGTATTCGTCAGGCACTAGCAACTACTGGTTTAAAACGTGAGGATTTATTTATTACATCAAAAGTATGGAACGATGGCTTGAGCTATGAAGAGACAATTGCAGCATACGAAGACAGCTTAGAAAAATTAGGGCTAGATTATTTAGACCTATATCTTATTCATTGGCCAGGTAAAAATAAATTTGCAGAAGCTTGGAGAGCACTCGAAGATTTATACGATCAAGGGAAAATTAAAGCTATTGGCGTATGTAATTTCCATGTGTCACATTTACAAGCCCTTCTGAAAACAGCTCGTATCACACCAGTTATTAACCAAGTGGAATTACATCCACGATTACAACAAACTGAGGTACGTTCATTCTGCGAAGAGCACAATATACAAATGGAAGCTTGGGCACCATTAATGCAAGGTGGACTTCTTGAAAATGAAACTATTTCAAAAATAGCTGAAAAATACGGGAAATCAAACCCTCAAGTTATCTTGCGCTGGGATATTCAAAATGGTATCGTCACAATTCCAAAATCTGTGCGCAAAGAACGTATGATTCAAAACGCTGATATTTTTGATTTCTCACTAACTGATGAAGAGATGACTATCATTAACGCCATGAATCTAGATCAACGTGTTGGACCAAACCCAGATGAGTTTGATTTTGTCATGTAAACGATAGCTATGTAAACGTGAAAGAGACTGTCTTATTTTCTTAGTATAGAAAACTTTTTAGACAGTCTCTTTCCAATCTATTTAAGATGTATGCTTTATTGCGATATCTTCATCCCGTTGCATTAACAGAACATCTTCACCTTTTTCTTGTAGCACTTCGATATGTTTTTCACCCCAAGTGCAAAGGATGTTCAGCACAGGGTCCATCTCTTGACCATAAGGTGTTAATGAATATTCAACTTTTGGCGGTACTTGATTGAAAACCTTACGATTAATTAATCCAGACTGCTCCAATTCACGCAACTGGCTTGTTAGCATTTTTTGCGAAATGCCTGGAATCAATCGGCGAAATTCATTCGTACGAATCTGACCATGGTGGTTAAGATGACAAAGAATAATAGGTTTCCATTTGCCTCCAATGACTTCAAGAGTGGCTTCAACACCGATATTATAAACTTTTTTCATTGTAAACCCCCTGTAATATTCAAAAGTAACTAAAAGTACCCTATATAACTTTTAGGCATGTATGAATATTACTATATACTATACAAAAAATCAAAGGAGATATTAATAGAATGAAAAATACAAAAGTGCCGAATGCTAAACTAACATTACTCGCACTTGCGATCAGTGCTTTTGGTATTGGCTCTACAGAATTTATAAGCGTCGGACTTCTACCATTAATTACAGAAGATTTCGGTATAACGTTAAGTACTGCGGGTTTAACCGTATCCATATATGCACTAGGTGTAACTATTGGTGCACCGCTTTTAACAGCCTTAACATCGCGCCTTAGTCGTAAAAATGTATTGCTGCTCGTCATGGTGCTTTTTATTATCGGGAATTTACTTGCAGCTCTAGCACCCTCATTCTCATTACTACTTGCCGGCCGTGTTATTTCAGCATTAGCACATGGCGTGTTTATGTCTATTGCCTCTGTAATCGCTGCAGATGTTGTGGCACCTAATAAACGAGCAAGTGCAATAGCTTTTATGTTCACAGGGTTAACATTAGCAACTGTCACAGGCGTCCCGCTAGGAACTTTTATTGGACAAGTAACTGACTGGCGAATGTCATTCATTTTCATTGTTTTAATTGGTATTATCGGGTTAATTAGTAATACTCTGCTTGTGCCGAGTCAGTTATCGAAAGGTAAACCAATATCTATTCGAGATATCGGGAAAGTATTAGGGAACATACAAATGCTATTAATTCTCTTTATTACAGCAATCGGATACGGCGGCGTGTTTGTAGTATACACATATGTTTCCCCTATATTAGAGCAATATATGGGCTACTCACCTCAAGCAATTGTCATTATCTTAGTTGTATTCGGTATCTGTGTTGCTATCGGTAATACACTGGGTGGTCATTTTGCTAATAATAATCCATTACGTTCTATCTTTATTATCTTTATCGGCTTAGCATTAGCACTACTCGGCATCAACTTCTTTTTAGAATCATCAATCGTTGGATTAATAATGGTCTTTATGATGGGGCTATTTATGTTTATGAATGTACCGGGATTACAGCTTTATGCCGTTCAGCTTTCAGAAAAATATATACCATCAGCTATTTCAATGGCTTCAGCATTAAATATTTCAGCCTTTAACATTGGTATTTTTCTAGGATCATACATTGGAGGAATCATCGTTCGCCACCAATCATTAGCTCATACACCTATATACGGATTCGGCATGGTGATGCTTGCCGCAGCTACTACATTTCTATGGTTACTCTTTGATAGAAACAAACTTTGAAGATTTATCGGAACAATTTCAGTTTTTATCAACGGGTGACTCCTTGGGCAGACGAGACCCTGGAGTGAAGCGGTTCATCGGATGCCCCCAGGAAACACCGAAAGCCTTTGTTGTACATAATATATGGTATCAGCATAGGATAGGAGGAATTTAGTTGTATTACAATCCTTATCCGTATTTTGTCTATCCTAATTATTATCCAACATGGGCATGGGCAATGGCCAATCAACCAACTACTCAACAACCTTTTAGACAGCTAGCAATGCCAACAAACCCAACGAATAGAAGTCCATTTCCACCCGTCAATACAAATAGATTGAAGACTTCTGCGAAACGGATCAAAGCTATTATGAAGCAAGCACAGATACTTACGGATAAAATTGATGAATCCGAGCCATTTGCACATGATCTTATGAACGCAGCACAGCAATCAAATAAAACAGAAGTTGAAAAATTAATCACGTCAACAGGCATTACTTTAAAATTCGAAACGAACTATACACCAGATGGATTTCGAATAACATTTACTGATCAAGGCTGTTGTAAGCTAACATTAATTTTGAATTGGTGAAGAGTTGGCCCTTTGAAGAGGGCCACTTTTTTTGCCTTTAGCATCTTTATGAATTTTAACCTTGTATCCCTATTGAACTTGTAAACTATAAATAAATATGCTAAAGTGTTTGTAATCTTTATTTCTGAAAATTCTTATATTGTTTTTTCTTATCAAGAGAGACGGAGGGATTGGCCCTATGAAGTCTCAGCAACCAGCCTATAGGTATGGTGCTAATTCCAATTGGCGAAATTTAGCCTTGAAGATGAGAAGACTTACTTTAGTTGCTTTGCACAAGAGTCCTCTTTCTACAAGGAGGGCTCTTTTTTATTGTTACATCCAAAAATAATTAAAAGAAAGCAGGAAGATATTATGGCAAACGAACTTTTACAAGCAATTCAACTATTGAAATCGAAAGAATGGGTGGATTTAACACATACATTTGGTCCTAATTCGCCCCACTTCTTTATGTTTGATGATGCAAAATTTGAAACATTATTTTCCCATGATGATGGCTTCTTTGCGCAGCAATTCACTTTCCCTGGGCAATACGGAACACATATCGATCCACCTATCCATTTTGTGCGAGATACACGCTATTTAGAGGAATTGGAGCTAAAAGAACTAGTGCTACCACTAATCGTTATTGATAAATCAAAAGAAGCCGAAGTAAATAACGACTTCACGTTAAGTGTTCAAGATATTCTTGACTTTGAAGCTGAAAATGGGGAAATTGAAACAGGTACCTTTGTTGCGTTGCGTACCGATTGGAGTAAACGTTGGCCAGATAAAGAATCTTTCAGCAACAAAGACGCTGATGGCAATAATCATATTCCTGGCTGGGGATTAGAAGCGTTACAATTTTTATTCGGCGAACGAAAAGTAAGTGCTATTGGCCACGAAACCTTTGATACGGATTCAGCAACAGATTTTCGTAAAAATGGTAAGCTAGATGGCGAATATTTTGTGCTTGAGCAAGATACTTACCAAATTGAGCTCATGACAAATTTGGATAAGCTCCCTCCAAAAGGTGCTGCTATTTTCAATATTGTACCAAAGCCTGAGAAAGCCTCTGGATTCCCTGTGCGTTCATTTGCAATATTGCCTTAAAAGATAAAAAGGTCTGATTCACAACCTGAGTAGGTATTGAATCAGACCTTTTTTACTTTGGCGAATTCCTTTTTTTGAAAATAAAATAAACGATTAACATTAGTATTAGGAACAATACTATAAGATAAATACTGTAGCGGGATAAATATACCCCAACATAACGCCAGTTCTCCCCAAGTACCTTTCCTAAGGTAATAAAAGTAAATGTCCAAATAACTGCTCCCGTATAGGCAAAGAAAGCAAATTTTTTATAAGGATAATTATTGATAGCCGCAATATATGCTGTAAGATGACGCACACCAGGAATAAAATATCCTATTAATAATAATCCCGGCCCTATTTTTGCAAATAATTTTCTAGTAAAGTCAATTTTCTGTTCAGTAATGTGGATTTTTGGACCGTATTTTTGCAATAACGGTAGCCCAAATCTATAGCCTATATAGTAGCTCAGAGTAATTCCCCCTGCCGCACCTACCATAGCGCTGATTAAAGCTGGAATATGTGCGAGGGTTTCTTTATATACGCTATATCCTACATATGTTAAAAATATCTCATCGGGAAGTGGCAGCCCAACAATCCCGCCAACTAGGATAAGAATGATGCCAAAATACCCGTAATGTTCTATTAGAGATTGCACGTGATGCGCCATAAATCCTTCCCACCTAAAGCATAATGAATTTCTTTTTACAGATAGCTTTATAATAACTCAAAGCAAACAATATTATGAGTATTATGACTTTAATACAATTTTCTCCAGGATTTATTATCACTGCCTGTAGATTGTATAGATGGAAAAATTATTTCTTTTTAAAAACTTTCTCCAATGTTGTATAGTGGTCGATTCATGCTATAAATCTCATTTCTCGGCTACTACTCTATTAAATTATTTGTAGCTCCCGAAGAGCATAATCAATACCATCCTCAGTTGATTTCTTCGTTACATAATTAGCGACATTTTTTAATGCTTCACTACCATTGCCCATTGCAATACCAAAGCCAACCTGCTCCAGCATGTCAATATCATTATCTCCATCACCAAAAGCAAGTGCTTCCCCAGGACTCAAGTCGAAATAATCTAGTACAGCATGGACAGCAATAGATTTAGAAACATCATGTTGCAAAACATTTGTAATATACGGGTGCCACCTTTTAAATAATAAATGAGGGAATTTTGAAGTATACTTTTTCTCAATATCCTCATCGCCATATAAACACATTAAGTAAACCTCTTGCGTTAAAATATCTTCATTAATATCAGGAAACTCTAGCAAAGATAATGTTTCTTGCATAGCTTTTAATGTCTTTTCTTCTTGGACGTTATTCATCGATAATTGTTCTGTAAAAAATGATAGACTTTGTTTATTGTCTTCAGCAAAAGCCTTAACTGCGTGGACAATTTCCTTTGCAATAGGCATTTTATGTATTACTCGATCTTGATACTTAACATGGGCACCATTAGCTGTAATAAACGTTTCTATGCCTATGTTTCTTAAATCTTGGCACATTGACAAGGGTCTTCCTGTAGCAGCAACAATATGAATTCCTTTGTTTTTTAATTGCTTAATAGCGGTTCTTGTACTTTCTTCAATACGACCATCTTCATAATTAACAAGCGTTCCATCTACGTCAAAAAATACAATTTTATAATCCATCGTTCGCTCCTTATCGTTTTACACAATTTTATTAGGTATATCATTTAGAGGAACCTCACCATAACATGGCCCACTTCGGGTAACACCTGTGACGATGATCTCCAAGAAGTCGCTCAGCCCTACTCCGATCACCCTGATATAAATGTCATTTTCCACTACAGGCGAGTGTTGAGTGACTCCCCTTTGTTGCTTAATAATAATCCTATATTTCCCCAATCAATATACTTGTAATTTTACATTAAGAAACATCTTTATACCAAAATCACGAAATAGGCATTATCGCCTACACATTCAACTTTATAATAAAAACATCAATAATTATTTAAATTTGTACGTTATTTGACAAACTAAAACGAATGTATAACTTGCTTTAACTACACCGATAAATACTATTACGGGTACATATTGAAATTCCAAATAACTAAGAAAATAATGAACATTTTTATTTTAATAATTCTAAAGGAGTATACCAAAGAACATAGAATTGTTAATATAAAGGTAACTAAATTAAACACATTGAACGATACTGTCCATCGTATAAATAGAACAAAAGAAATAATAATCGTTTTTTATGTAAAGGAGTTGATTCTTATGGCATTTAACATTTACTACTATGAAAGTAGTGTGGATTGCAAGTTTTGCAAGAAGCATTTTACCACATATAAAGTACGCCCTAATCGATATAAAATTATCGAAGAACAAACAGACTTCATGCCCGTTTACGAAGGTTTAAACCCGTTATTGTATGAAGTTGCCGTCTGTCCACATTGTGGCTATGCTTACCACAAATCTATGACAAGAACATATGGGCCTTTCATGCTTCTTATTGATGAGCTATACATAAAAGCGCTTCAAAAACCAATGGATATGTGCAAGGAACGTACAATCGATGATGCCATTGTAAGCCTTAAATTAGCTTATCTTGTATCAAGGGCATCAATGGAAGAGTCACTTCTTATGGCTAATTTCGCACTAAAAATAGCCTGGCTATATCGCTTAAAAAATGATCATGAATCAGAATTGCGCTACCTCTTTGCTGCAAGGGACTTTTACAGCAAATCTTTTGCATCCAATCAAGAGGGCGGAGAGAGAATTCAATTTTTACATGCAGAATTAAGCCTTCGACTCGGAGATATTGCTGAAGCGAAAAAAGGATTCTCTCGACTAATAGCAGATCGAAATGTCTCCAATAAATATCGAAAACTAGCACGAAATCGCTGGGAAAATTATAAATATGATGAGCAACCTAACAATGTAAATGACCATATAGGAGAAGTCATCAATTGAAGTAAACGAGGAGAATAATCAACATGCAGCTATTTAATAAAAGGATTGATGTGAGCGAAGAAGATATTTTTTCAGAACTACATCATTTTTTACTGAGAAAAAATAATCGCTATTTAACGAACGATGAGGTAGTTACATTAACTGGGGTTTCATCTGAGCTACTCTATAAATGGGTAAAAACAGGAAAATTAAAAAAATCGATTTTCCCTAATTTAGGCGCACCCTGTGAGCGCTGCGGACAAGTTACTCAGGCAAAAATCTGTGTTAGTTGCTCATCAACCATCGTTAACACTTTAAAACAAGAGGAAAAGGATCGTGCATGGTTCAATCAAATACAGCGGAATAATCCGAGAGCTAGCACGTATCACTATAAATAAAATAGTTAACATCTCTACAGTGTACATACGCTATGGAGATGTTTTTTTATCTGCCTCCGCTCGAATAACCCAAAATAATGACACCCAACCAAATTTAAACAAAATTTAAACAAACTCCCCTTTTACTTTAAACTTCACTATCTATAATTGACCTTAACATATAGCGAAGGACTGATAGAAAGTGACAAAAGGTAAGAATCGTAAGGTTTTATTATCATTAAGTATTGCGTTAGCAAGCTTTACAGCGTTCAGCGGAGTATCAAATGCATCGGCAGCAGTTCCAGCGATAGAAGAACGTGTAGCTTTGGAGAACAATTTAGAAGTAAAGCAAGCCCGCACATCCAATGAAACACTTCAAGATTGGAAAAAGTGGACAAACGATCATGCTTACGGCTTAACATCTATTCAACCTGAAGCAATTAGTCAACAAAACATTCCATCCACTAAATTTGAAGATTTAGAGATGTTAAAGCCTTTATTGCATGATAAGCGCATCGTTTTTTTAGGGGAAAGTTCACATGGCGCAGCAGAATTTAGCCTAGCGAAAACACGTTTAATTCAATTTTTACACCAAGAAATGGGCTACAATGTCCTAGCCTTTGAAAGCGGTATGGGGAATGCCATGAATGCGCAAGGACAAATTGATAAACAAACAGCGCAACAAACGATGAAGGATGCTATTTTTGGTGTATGGTGGTCAAAAGAAACACTGCCGTTATTTGAGTATGCTAAAAAAACACAGAATACCGATAAACCTTTGAAATTAGCAGGCTTTGATATTCAACAGCAAGGTGCGTTCACGAATGGTGAGTGGCTGCAAAATAGTCAGCTTGCTAAACAGTTCAGTGAAGTAGAGAAGCAACTTGTAGACTGGAGCTTTGGTACGGATCTAAAAGGCTACCAAAAGGCGAAACCAAGCATTATCGAAGTGTATAAACAAGTAAAATCTCAAGTTCAGCTAAAAGAAAAAGAGTTAAAAGCAGCTTATCCGAGCGAGCCTCATATTGTAAAGCTTATGGAACGTACTTTAGCTGACCGTATCCGTTTAGCAGACGACTATGTAGAACTATCAATTCAATCAAATATTGATTTAGAACAAAATAAATATGATTCTTTTTTAAAGACAATGGAATGGCGTGACCAATCAATGATGGAAAACCTTCTTTGGTTAGCAGAGGAGATTTATCCAACTGAAAAATTTATCGTCTGGGCGCATAATGACCATATTCGTAAAGCACAATCCGAAGTAATGGGTTCTCCTTATCCGGTAAAATTGATGGGTGAACGTCTACCAGATATCTATAAGAAATATAGTTATGTACTTGGTCTTTATATGACTAGTGGCGAAACAGCAAACAATATGGGTGAACCTATGGCCGTTTTACCGACAGTAAAAGGATCAATCGAGGATATTCTATCATCTTCAAATAAACCATACACATTTATCGACATGCGAAACCGTCAAAATGAGCGAGGAAACTCATGGATGTTTGAGCCACGTTTATCGTATAGCTGGGGAATGATTCAAGAAAGTCTTGTTCCACGAGATCAATATGATGGCCTTCTGCTGATTGATAAAGTAAGTAAACCACATTATATAAAATAAGAATATAAAAATAGCAAACTAGTTTTTCTAGTTTGCTATTTTTTAGTTCTTTTCTAACTGCTTTGAATTAAATAGTATGTTGTTGACAATTAAAATGTCTCACTCTATTATTATAAATACATTCGAATGTATCTATAAGGAGATATTTTATGGCCAGAAATAAATATCCAGAAGTTACAAGAAAAAGAATTATTGAATCAGCTGTTAAATTATTCACTGTAAATGGTTGGGACAATGTAACAATTCAAGAGATTGTAGATGATGTGGGAGATATCACTCGAGGAGCTTTCTATCATCATTTTAAAACACGTGCTGATGTTATTGATGCCATTACAAAAGAAATGCTGATGGCAAATAATTATTTTAATGAAATATCCGATTTAGAAAACTTAAATGCTTTAGAACGTTTAAGGCAAGGAATTTCTTTTTCAATTTCTCAAAGTGTCAAAGAAGAAAACCTATCCACCATCCCTTTAAAAATGAATTCTGCTGAGTTTGTTTATAGTCGCATCACAGAAGGAATACTGGTTGTTGCGCCAGGCATTCAAAAAATTATTGAAGAAGGAAATCGAGACGGATCACTACAAATTGCTTTTCCGAAGCAAGCAGCTGAGACCTTCACAATGCTTTTTGACATTTGGATGAATCCAGAAATATTTCGTGTAAGCCGAGCTGAGTTTATTCAAAAAATCGAACATATTAGTTTACTGTTCGAAGGGATTGGAATGCCACTGGTAAATGATGAATTGAAGAACGTTTTTTTAGCTTTATTTGATAAAGTTCACGAATAGTAGACTACTTTATGTAGTTTATTATTTTAGTCACATACATACATTTGTATGTATGTATCGACTGCTTGTAATTCTACACCACCGAACAATTACATACATTCGCATGTATGTAAAAGGAGATGTAATATGAAAACCTTAGAAGTTATATTTACGATTGTTTTATTATTATCAAGCATTTTACTGACTTTTAGACAGCGTGGGATAACTAAAATTAATGTTTTTATGTTAGTTGCCAACTATATATTACTATTAGCTACAATTATTTCAATTGGCGCTAACTGGCGTATAATCCCTGCTTATATTGTTTCATTAGTATTGACACTGCAGGTTTTTGTAAAGCCTAAAAGCACGATTGTTTCAAAAAAATTAAGTATGAAGATTTTTAAACTTGTAGGTATTGCTGCAGCAGCATTTGGAATGTTCACCTTACCAAAGCTTTTTCCAATCATATCTTTTTCTGAACCTACAGGTGAATATTCAGTAGGAACCCAGGAATTTCACCTCATCGATAAGAATCGTAAAGAATTTGTCGTACCTAATCATCAGGTAAATCGAGAATTAATGATACAAGTCTATTATCCTGCTGAAAAAGGGACTGGACAGCTCTCTCCTTACTTTGAACATATAGAGGCCTTAACACAACAATTAGCAATCACACAAAGTTTTCCGTATATCGCTACAACACATTTAGGATTGACGGAAACCCATTCTTATAAAGATGCGACGCCGATAAAGGCAAAAGGCAAATTCCCGCTTCTATTCTTTGCCCATGGAATGAGTTTATATAGTCGCCAAAACACCTTCCAACTAGAGGAGTTAGCAAGCCATGGCTATGTAGTTGTCGCGCTAAACTTTACAGGTGATGCGACAACAACTGTATTTCCAGATGGAGATCGTGTGGATTTTACACCAATTGAAAATACAATTACCTTCCTGAGTGGTCGTATCAAGCTTTGGGAACAGGATACATCATTTGTTTTAGATGAGGTCATTAAAGGTGATTTTGATAAGAATTTTAAAGCAATTGCAGCGTTAATTGATTATGACAATATTGGTATGCTCGGCCACTCTTTTGGTGGTGCGACTTCTGCACAAATGCTTGTAAAAGATGATCGCATTAAAGCGGCAATTGATATGGATGGTGGTTTATATGGTGACGCTATGCCAACAAATGGCCCAGAAAAGCCGTTTATGCTTTTGAATGCGGAGGCATCCATTAATTTTATGAAAGAAGCATATAGCCAACAACCAGGTAATCGAGATGAATTGTTTGTAGAATCCTATTTAAGAAATAAAACGATTGAAAAGCCTGGTGTTTACACAGCTATTATTCCAAAAACAAATCATGGAAGTTTTACAGATTTAGCAGCAGTTTCACCAATTATTAATGAATCTGGCGCAGATGTGAATGCTATTTTTAAACTGATTAATGAATTGTCAGTAGGCTTTTTTAATAAAAATTTAAAAGGAATCAATGACAATAAATTAGAAGAAATTCAGAAGGAACATCCTGATATAAACTTAACGTTGCACTAAAGCATATTGGAAAGCCGGGTTGTTGATAGTTAACTTATCAACAACCTTTTTTAATTTCTATCATAATTTTCGTTACATAATCCTCTTCACGATTTCTAATAACAGCATCATAAATATATTCTTCAAATACGTACTGCCCTAGTTCAAAACCTTTTTCCTGCATAACCTTAAATAATCGCTCGTAAGTTTCACCAAGTGTAGTAGAATCTCCTACATGGTATCCAACAATAAAATCTCCTTCAATCGCCTCGAAATAAGGATGACCTTCTCGTGGGTGTGGTTGCTCTATATACAAATGACTATAATTATCATAGTTGCCGGCTAATACTTGCTCTCTTCTTGTAATCCCTCCTATGGGATAACCTGTGTCTAATTGAGAGCGATCTAATTCATCAATAAAATCTGAAATAGCCTTCGTAAACTGTTCTTCCGTCGAATCCTCGATATTTTTACTTAAATACAATGTGGCCACTGGCAGATGCTCAACCGTAATACTATCAAAATCAATGTGTAAGGCTTCCTCTGTTAAATCGATTTTTACATCAATAATGCTTTCAATCATCTCCAGCTCTCGACGTTTTTTCGCTACAATTTCCTTTTGCTGATACATTAATTCTAAGAAATTTTCAGGTGATTTTTCTGCCATATATTTTTGAATATCCTTTAAAGACATACCAACCGCCTTTAATAGCTCAATCACACTAAAAAATTCATATTGTGCAATGGAATAATAACGGTAGTCTTTACTATCCTTCATAATTGGGGATAATAAACCGATTTGATCGTAATAAATTAGCGTTTGTTTATTGACTTTACAAATTTTGGCGAACTCACCAGTTGTAAAATATTTTACATTTTTATTAAACATTTTTAAGTTTCCCTCCTTGACCATATAGTTACTATATACATTAGATTGTAGCTATTCACAATCAATTATGCCACGACATAATTGTAGCTGTCGCTACAGAAAACATTTGTTGCTGTCGCACAGATAAACAATGCGTCCGGGACCGGCTGAAAGAAATTAAAAATAGAAAGGTTTTGACATTATGTTCACGGAAATTCGTGACATTACGGCTTTAAACAAAGAGAAAGTATTAGCATTACGTATTGCTGATCATCAGCAAGATTTTATTGAAAGTACAAAGCAATGTTTAGCGGAAGCAGAAATAGACGAACGCTTTATTCCTGTTGGATTGTATAGAGGAGATATTGCAGTCGGCTTCGCTATGTATGGTGTGTTCCCACATAAGGACAATACAAAACGTGTTTGGTTGGATCGCTATTTCATTGATGAGCGTTATCAGAACAAAGGATTGGGAAAATACTTTTTACAGCAGCTAATAAATTATTTAGTAGCTAAATACAGCTGTCAAAATATATATTTAAGCGTTTATGACAATAATATAGTAGCTATTCAGCTATATAAAAAGTTTGGGTTCGTCTTTAACGGTGAGCTAGATGACAAAGGCGAAAAGGTGATGGTAAAGGAGGTACATGCTCATGACTACCATTAATCCAATTGAAACAAGACCACTGAAGCCCTTGTTTTTATCATACTTATTTCCAGCTATGATTGGTATGTTGCTGATGTCAGTCAATATTTTAGTGGATGGTATTTTCGTTAGTCACGGAGTGGGGCCAACCGCTTTAGCTGGAGTAAATATCGCTGTACCCATATTCTCGATTTTACTCTCTATTTCCCTTTGGATTGGTATGGGTGGGGCAACACTATTTTCAATTTCTCTCGGTGAGGGCAATAAAAAAAGAGCGAACCAGCTCTTTACATTAGCATTTACAGCAATGGTCGTTGTCGTTATGACGCTGATTCTAATACTTTTATTCAATTTAAAGGAAATCTCCTATATATTCGGCGCAAGTGATGCTACCTTTCCTTATGTACAAGACTACTTACATGTTATTTTGATTTTCGGTGTGTTCTACACAATTGAAAACTTACTAAGCATTTTCATTCGAAATGATGGCAATCCAAAGCTTGCGATGATGGGTTTAATCACTACATCTGTGTTAAACATTATTTTAAACTACATCTTTATTTTCGTGCTCCACTACGGCGTAACTGGCTGTGCCCTGGCTACAGCACTTTCCACAATAATCGGTATGTCGGTGCTTTGCCTACATTTCTTCCGAAAGCAATCCGAATTAAAATTTGTGCGTAATTTTATCAACCTATCTGATCTAAAGAAAATTTTTGCTATTGGGCTACCAAGCTTTATTGTTGAGGCCTCCGTCGCTGTTATGGTTATTTTATATAATGTGACATTTTTACACTATTTGGGCTCAGATGGAGTAACCGCCTACGCGATGATTAACTATATTCATACCGTACTATTAACTGTATTCCTTGGTATCGGCATGGCCCTACAGCCTCTCGTTAGTTATCACCACGGTGCGAGATTAATTGAGAGATTAACAGCGTTATTGAAAATCGGTATAGCCACTGCATTTATTCTAGGTTTAACTACTGTCATAATTGCTACATTATTCCCTTCTCAGCTAATAGCATTATTCGGTGATAGTACGTTTGAAATTCGTAATATGGCAGCTCAAGGCTTTGTACACTTTGCAATTGGATATGTATTCCTTGGAGTGAACATGGTCTTTGCGGAATTCTTCCAATCTATTGAAAGAATTCGTCTTGCAACAACCATAATGTTACTTCGCAGTATTATATTATTTATCCCTGCTCTCGTACTATTGCCTAAATTACTTGGCCCACAAGCTATTTGGTGGACATTCCCCGTCGCTGAAGGTATTACCGCATTATTAATTTTTATATTTATGAAGAAAAAAACACATACTATTTTCTCAGAAGCAAGTTCCTTAAAATAAAGCAATATAAATAAAGTTAACCCCCTTTCAATACAATAATCGAGAGGGGGTTAGCTATACTAATGGCTCTTTTTTAATTGCATATATTCATCACGGAGAATACTCATAATTATTTCATCAAAATACTTACCGTTCATATATAAGGATTGCCTTAAAGTTCCTTCCTTTTTGAAGCCTACCTTTTCGTACGATTTGATTCCCCGAATATTATGAGAGAAAACTTGTAACTCTAGGCGATTAAGCTGAAGCTCCTCGAACGTAAATTTTTGAACAAGCTGAACTGCCTCTGCCCCATATCCCTTGCCGCAATCTTCTATACTATGTAAAGCTATGCGAAATATTGCTTTTTTATTGTCTAAGTCTATTTCCATAATGGTTAAATCACCGATAATTTGGCTATTTTCTACTAAACAAATAGCAAAATCATGGCGTGTGGAATCTTCGCTAAATCGAATCAAAGCCTCTCTAATCTGATCCTTCGTTAAAATGTTACGTGTACCTGTCATATACATAATTTCTTCATCTTGAAAGCACTTGTAGATACTATCAACATCTTTTTCTGTAATTGGTCTTAAAAATACACCTTGCCCTGCAATCATAAAAAACCCCTCCCTTTAACTATTGAACAAGATTTGTAGTAGAAAGAATATGCCTAGTTTAATTTAGAAACGTTTTAGACATATGAAAAGCACTAACATATCCACTGCTAGTGCTTTAAAAATTACTTCGTATATACAATTTTTTTAATCGTTTCTACCGCTAAATGATACTCCGTAGATAATTGTTCAATTGAAGCTTCATTCGTAAACGCTTCTTTTATAGACTTATTCCTGTCCTCAATATATTTCTTTGTGCCTGAACGAGCACCCCACTCTAAATAAGTGTTTTCTATTTAAGGAATATAAATCGTTTCACCTTGAACATATTTTTGGATTTCTAATAAAAGCTCTTTTGGTAAGATAACTGAAGCCTTCTTATAAGCCATTTATTCCAACCCCTCATTTTTATTTTGAAATTAATAAAACAAGGTAGCAAAGCTA
The DNA here is from genome assembly GCF_050280325.1 of Lysinibacillus sp. NPDC093216. Taxonomy (NCBI): domain Bacteria; kingdom Bacillati; phylum Bacillota; class Bacilli; order Caryophanales; family Bacillaceae; genus Lysinibacillus; species Lysinibacillus sp. NPDC093216. The sequence goes on from NZ_JBNNVB010000003.1 coordinate 217,710, forward strand.
ATTTTATAAGAAATACTTCAAGGCAAATATTGGAATTCACCCCATACAAAGTATTGCCATATCAAAATTAGGCTTTGCATGGGCTGCTTTCGTATCTAGCAACTTAATGATTTACTCACTTCTCTCCCCCCTAACTTGTCAACACATTCATAGTTCATCTTAGCATATGTAAATATTTTCTATAAACAAAAATAAAAAGGAATCATACACACTTGATTCCTTTTTGAACGAAAACTTTATTCAATTTTTTTATCCTCTTGTATTTCCATCGCCTGTTCCAGTTCATCCTCTGAGGATGTAACTCCTAGAATATCCAGAAGGAACATGAATAATGGAATACCAATAATTAATCCCCATACACCAAGAAAATGCTCTGAGAAGAGAATGACGATGAATGTATAGAAAATTGGAAGATTCGTCTTGGCAGACATCAGCTTTGGATTTAAGAAGTATGCCTCCAATGCATGTAGTACCATAACAATCATCAAAATATAGACAATGTACATAGGACCACCGATACTGTATGCGATTATAGTTAGAGGAATCAAGGACATGATGACCCCTGCAACTGGCACCAATCCCAGTATAAAGAGCATAATTCCTAGCGCAATTAAATGCGGGAAGCCCATAATGTATAATGCAATAACAGATAAACCACAGTTAACAGCGGCAATAATGAACTGCGCCTCAATAACTTTACCGAAAGAACGAATAAATATCTTTGAGAAATAATGTAGTTCATCGTAGAGATGGCTCATTTTACTATCTTTAAATTTTGCTGTAAATTCTATAATACGTTTCTTCTCAAGTAAAATAAACAAGCTCAAAATTAATGCGATGAAAATATGCAGAATGATTTTACCAATATTCGTAAGATTTTTTAGCGTGAGGTCTACACCCTGCTCTAAATATTTACCCAGTTCAATCTTGTCAAAGGTTGGAGCTAAATACCTCGCAATCTCGTTATCATTTGGATTGAGACTAAAGCTAGCAATAAGATCAAAGAGCTGTGTAATTTGTTGGGTCACGATAGGCAAATACTTGTAGATAATTGCAACAATACCTGCAACAAGTAAAAGATAGAGGGTAACTGTCACAGCCTTCTCGCCCATCCGTACGTACTTTCTAACCTCTTTTGTTGTCTTCGTGGTAAGTTGATTCATCAAGTAAGTAATAATGAACGTGAGAAGAATAAGATTGATCATACTTCGCATCATATATAGTGCAATAGCGATCCCAACTAGGATTAAAAAACGTTTAAATCCATTGCTTCGAAAGAAATTACTCATGTATTCACTCCTTCTACAAAACGGCTTTGCTGCCTTTACTGCCTGGGTTTCGCTATCAAATGAACAAAAACAATTAATAAATTGATGTAAAACATTACGTATCATTCTTATGTAAACGCCCCCTTCATTGGATTATTATTTCCATTAATACTTAGAATAAGACTTAAATACTTGCGCTTTATAAGTCTCATAATAAATTAATGCATCCAAGGAGCGAAAAGAATAGTATGCCTTATCAAATTAATAACAATATTTTTGAAAGCTGTATCAGCGTTATAAGCCTTAATTCTATTAGTCTATTATAACCCTTTGAACACCATCATATCCAATGTAAGTTCTTTTATAATAGTATTAAAATTATAATTTTTTTCTTTTGTTTCTGCTCTTCACCAAAATTTTCACATGACTTCCAGGGGTACACATTTCACAGGCTCTAAGCCTCCCTCCGTTCCATGTGCTTTCATCCAAAAATACTTTTGTAATCAAGAGCAGATTTTGGCATTACTCCTCAGTTTCAGTATGATATTCTTATAAAAATTTTAAACTGAAAATAATAGAAAGTATGGCGTATTTGAAAGTTACAAACCTTAAAGGACATTCATCACTAGTTGCTCCTTATGTACATCAATTTGAACTAACAGTACCTTAGAGTATCTGGACAAATTGGATGGAGAAAGCCGAAGAGCCATTCACTCAACTGAAGTTGGAACCAGAAATAGGTGAAGAATCTTGAAAACTTCAAGATTTAACGAAGATAATGTTTTTTAGATGGGGAAATAAATACGGCACAAAAAAGCTAATAATAAACGACTTTCTTGGCAATCACCTTTCATGTTTGAATTTGAATCCTGGATATGTAAGGGAATTTAAACTTATAATATGTCAATCTTTACAAGGATGTGCGTCCAGCTCTGATTTAATTTAGTTATAAAAACACCTCTTTAGAGCTAAAGAGGTGTTCATCATATTTATAGATCTTCATTTTTAGAGCTTATTTTAGCATGCTTGTATCCATAGCCTATATAAATAACTAAACCTATCGCTAACCAAATCAAAAAGCGCACGATAGTAAATAGCGGCAGACTAAAAATTAATACAATACATCCTCCAACACCTACAGTTGCTACAAGCCATAGCGCAGGTACTTTAAATACACGTGGTTGATTTGGTCGTGTATAGCGAAGAACAACAACACTAACTGTTGTTAAAGCAAAAGCAGTTAAACCGCCGATGTTAGCAAATTCCGCTAATTCTCCGATCGATAAAAATCCTGATAAGAGAATGCCTGTTACAACTACAATTAAAGTTGATAATACAGGTACTCCTGTTTTTTTATTTGTTTGTGCAATACGTTCTGGTAGAAGTCCATCTCGGCTCATTGCAAACAGCACGCGTGTCGCACTTGTTGTATTTGCAATCATCGTAGCAAGCAATCCAAAAATAACTGATACTGCAATGATAGCACCTCCCCATTGAATCCCAACAGATTCTAGTGCATATACAGTAGGATTTGGAACATCCAACTCAGGGGATGGTACAATACCTGTTAATACTAGTGCAACAATTGCATAAATAAGCGTTAGTATACTTAGACCACCAATTAAAGCTTTTGGTATTGTTTTTTGTGGATTTTTTACTTCCTCAAGAACTGTTGTTACACCATCAAATCCGGTAAAGGCAAAGAACACTAGTGCCGCTCCCGCCATTACACCTGACCAGCCAAATGGTGTAAACGGTGTCCAGTTTATAGGGTTAACGTGAAAAGCCCCTATAGCAAGGAATAAAATAATCGCGCCAACCTTAGCAGCTGTAAATAACATATTTGATCGGCCCACATTTTTAATTCCACTCATTGAAATCCAAGCTACAATAAGCCAACCAGCCACAGCAGGTAGATTCACAATCCCACCATGAGCAATATCCTTTGTTAAAACTTCTGGCAAGTGAATTCCCACAGATTGTAAAAACGAATTGACGTAGCCACTCCAGCCAACTGCGACTGTACTAGAAATAACGATAAATTCTAATAATAAATCCCAACCGATTATCCAAGCAATCATTTCACCTAACGCAATATAAGAATAGGTGTAAGCACTCCCGGCAACAGGGGCCATCGCTGCGAATTCGACATAGGCTAATCCAACTGCTATTGTTACAAGACCCCCTATTAAGAATGAAACAACGACACCAGGACCCGCATGTAGAGCAGCTGTAGTTCCTGGCAGTACAAAAATGCCAGCTCCTATTGTAGCCCCTAGTACATACAGCAATAATTGCAACGACCCTAGTTCACGCTTAAGTTTAAAACGTTCGACTTCAGTTATTTTATTGGCTTGCTCGATTGACTTCTTCCGTAAAAAATTCGCCATAATAACCACTCCACTTTCAAAAAAAGAAAATAAATTTCATTTTTATGTATTTTTATCAATAAACAGTATATTATCTGCATTTTCGAATTGAGTCAACAATTTGATTATTATAACAATTTACCTTTTTACTAGAAAACGAGTTAATAGTTCACTTATGTTACGTTGCTGATGAAGAAGCTAAACTTCACAGTGGGCAAGTCCAATTCCTCAATTAGTGCCATAATCAGCATTACTTGCCTGATAAGTCCTTTCTCTCGATCTCTCCTAATGCAATAGTTGTTATTGATTCCTGCAATTTATGTCATTCGACCTTTTAAGGATTAATCTATTTCCCGTTTATCGTAAAATAAGAGAAATAAATTCTTTACTAGCATAATGACTTTTGTTTATTTATCATTGTTAGATATAAGTGATCCAATCAGGAGGTGTAATCATTTGGAAGAAAAAAAATATTCAATAGGTGAAACAGCTAAAATGATAGGATCCACGATAAAGACAGTCCGTTACTATGACGAAATTGGATTGCTGAAACCTACAAGTTATACTGAGGGTGGACATCGATTGTACACAGCTGAAGATATATGGCGCCTTGAAATGATTACAAACCTGCGTTATCTGGATTTCGGAATTGATGAAATAAGCAAAATGATATCTGAAGAAATATCAGTTGATAAAACACTTGATTGGCAGATCGAATCGATGGAGACACAGGTTACTACGCTTATGGATATGATATCGATTCTTCGTCAAGCAAAGGAACATGACGGGGATTCATTGCAGTATATTCATAACTTAGTAAACGAACGAACAATAAATACCGAACATAAAAAACAATTTATCGATAAAAAATTGAAGGAATGCCAATTATTAATTGGCATTCCTAAAGAGTGGAAAGATTCGTTTTTTTATTATTTTGATAAATATATTATTAATCAAGTGAAAGGCTCCGCCAAACAAACAGCTACTTGGCATGAATTACAGGAGCTTATAAATGATCCTCAGTTTATAAAAGACTTGAAAAATACTGAATTTCTGTACTTTAATATTGTTCATCAGTCAAATATAATGCTACAACATTGGTCAGAAAGCTTGAGAACATCCATGATCGATTGAATAAGGCGCTGAAGCAAAAATTGCCTGCCAACAGTCCAATTGTACAGACCATTATCGACGACACTGCTTGGCTGTATGCGAACTCACAGCAATTGGACAATAAAGAAGATCACTTCCGCTACTTTACAGAATATATTCAATTAACCAAAACCAAACGACTCGAACGATGCGAAACGTTATGTGCTATTCTAAGCCCACAATACTACCAACTCTCAAAAGCCAATCAATTACTATTTCAAGGAATAGAATGGCGGCTTGAACATATGGAAGAATCATAAAACGAATAATCGAGGGCTAAACACCCTCAACTATTCGTTTTGGTAGTCAACCTTTCAGTAACGTAAACTCTGGATGATCGCCTATATTTTGCTCCAATAGTTTGAATGGCTGTTGCTTCAAATAATGATCGAAGAAATCCAATGAATAATCGTTAATTAATCGGTATGCCTTTTGGATGTCGACCCCTTCCATCCGTTCATAAAGCGGTGAAAACAGGTATAAATCGGAGAAGCCCATATGCTTCATATCTTTAATTTTCATCCAATAGTTTCCTCCCACAGTTACATACTCGTACCGTGGCAAAGTTTCCTTTACAAACTCGATGAGCTCCTTACCATCCGTTTCCTTCGCCTCTCTGATTGTGTCATCGGCACTCATCATCATAAACGGCTTCTTCAGCCCATCCACAGGAACTCGGAGTTTTCCATATAAAACACCGTCCATATTAAGAGCTGCTTTTATTCTTGAATCTGTCATTAGCATTTGGGTGCTTGTTGCTCCACCAAAGGAATGACCAAACATACCTACATTCTCCATATCCATTCGACCTGTAAAACGGTTTTCAGGATCATTCTGGGCCAGCTGCTCCACTTGATCCAGCACAAATTTAGCATCTTCTACCCAACCTTCATTTGCTTTATCTAAATATGCAATTGATTCAGTTTTTTGAGGCACGTAATTTGCTACACGACCATCAGAAAAGACTGAAGTCGTGCTACTGTAAGTATGATCCATACCTACCACGATATAGCCTTGACTGACTAATTGCTCAATTTGAAAAGTGTTCTGATTTTTATGTCCACTAAAACCATGAGAAAACAGGAGCACCGGATAGGTTGTTTCCTGATTAGAAATCTCAGCGTTCTCAATAGCATGTGTTTTGACATAACCAAAATTTGCAAATAAAAACTTCGGTAAATTCAGGATTTTACTATACCCCTCTGCAAAAACATCAGAATCGGAAATATAAGGAGCCGTATTACCTTTAGCAGTCGTATCAGCAGGATACCAGATTTGTACCATTAATTCGCGTTTGTCATCAGGCTCCGGTGTAAGAGTCTCTTCCCTTTGAGTATCCACCCAATCGTAGGTGACTGTTCCAATTTTGTACGGACCCACTGGCTTTTCAAAAGTAAATACCGGAAGCACGATAGGCAGACTAACTGCTACAGCAGAATAAAGTACAGCTAATGTTGAATTAAGAACAACGCGTGATCGGCACATATTTGATTGTTGTTCTTTTTGATCTTTTGGGTTAAAAAAGTGCCTTATCACAACAACAACGATAAAAAATAATGTCATTAAATAGGTCGGAATCATTTGCCAGCGCATACCTTCTATGATCCCATGGACAAGCAGAAATAGAATAGACATACCACCACCTATCAGCACCCCTTGCCGTGACTTGTTTCTACCAAAGACTAACCAACCTAGCAAAACAATATTAAAGATGATATAAAACAATTCAATAGACCTCATAATGAAAAACCTCCTTGTTTTTTTGATCTTGCTGATTCAAATCAAAGTGTATTACCTCCAGTAAGAGGAGAATCAACACTTCATACAAAAAAACACTGACATTTTTTATAATTGTCCACTACTTTACAAATTTGAGATCGTTTATATTTGAAGATTGAGAAGTTATAAAAGATTACCGTTATAATAGTAAGAATGGTTACTATGAGTATTTCATGGCTTTGTATAGGCTATAATAAGTTATTTGAGAAGTTAGGGGAGGGCAACATGGATTCCTATGAAGTATCAACATTAAAAAAGGGTCTTTTGATTTTAGATGTATTACGTCAAAAGCATTCTCTTACATTAACTGAAATTATGGAAGAACTATCAATGAATAAGACGTCCGTTTTTCGCATGCTTTATACGCTAGAAAAAATGAATTATGTAATTAAATATAATAAGTATTATCAATTAAATCCGCATATCTTTAGGGATGAGCACTTATATTGGCACAAAGATATCCAATGGACGTCTCTCGTGGCGCCATATCAATTAGCTCGCCAAGAAGAAATAACTACTTACATTGGTATTTTGGAAGATTGTGAGATGGTGATAAAAAATGTGATTAGGGAGCCTTTTGAACATCCTGCTTATCAAGCAATCGATACTCGGACACCTATGCATTCAAGCGCACTCGGAAAAGTAGTATTAGCTCATCTGTCAGCTAAAAAACAACGTGAACTATTAAATAGTATTGAACTAAATACATTTACAACAAAAACCTTCTATGATTATGGCCTATTGATTCCTCATTTACAGGTCATTAAAGCACAGGGATATGCTTTTGATCACGAAGAAACGAATGTAGGTAAAATTTGTATTGCAGTTCCGATTTATGTGAATGAAGAAGTCATCGGCGCAATTGCTTTGCACGGTTCGACGAATCAAATTAAGAAAACGGCCATACGGTCATTTGTCAAAAGGTTAGAAGAGGCAAGCAAGCAATTGACGGAAGAAATCAATTACCTGTTAGCATAAAAGAAAATTTCAACCGATCTTCTATTTGCAATTAAAACGCTTTTGTTTCTATATATGAAACTATAACTTTGTATGTTGGTAAAATATTTTTTTTACTCTATTCTGATTACAGAAAACAGAGGAGGTAGGAATATGAAATTTCATACATTAAAAAAAACAAATATTAAGATTTCCGAAATTGGTCTTGGGACGAATGCTGTAGGTGGCCATAACTTATATGAAAACTTAAATGAACAAAATGGGAAAGAGCTAGTCTCCGCTGCCCTTGACTTAGGGATAACTTTTTTCGATACAGCTGACATATATGGAAAAGGGCGTTCAGAAGAACTTGTTGGCGAAGTATTAAATAAATATCAAAGGGAAAATTTTGTTTTAGCGACAAAGGGAGGTAGACACTGGTTTGAGGATGGTTCAGTAAAAACAAATAATCATCCGCAATATTTACGAAGTGCACTTGAAAATAGCTTAAATCGTCTACAGATGGATTATGTGGACCTTTACTATTTACACTTCCCAGACAACGAGACCCCTCTTGCAGAGTCGATTGGTGAATTATCACGCTTAAAAGAGGAAGGAAAAATCCGAGCAATTGGCATTTCAAACGTTACATTAGATCAACTTATAGAAGCTAATGTGCACAATGATATTTCAGTGTTACAATCTCCGTACAATATGTTAAACCGTTCAGCAGAGCAAGATTTATTGCCTTACTGTGTAAAAAATGATATTTCATTTATTCCATACGGTCCACTTGCATATGGTCTACTTGGTGGCAAGTATACAAAAGACTTTAAGTTAAGCACTGGAGACTGGCGAATTTCGGATCCTTTATTCCAAGGTGAATTATTTGAACAAACATTATTAAAAGTAGATGGATTAAAAGGAATTGCAGGGGAAAAACAAACGACATTACCAAATCTAGCGCTTGCTTGGTTATTAGCTCAAGATGGTATTGATGCAGTTATCCCAGGCGGAAAACATAAAAACCAAGTGGCTACCAATGTGAAAGCAAGCGATATCCCATTAACAAAAGAAGATTTAGTGAATATCGAAAGAATTTTTGGATAAAGTAAAAATGCGAAAATGCTGTTAAGTCAACATTTTCGCATTTTATTTTTTATTCTGGACGTTCTATCTCAAATATATCTCCAATTTTTGCGTAATTTGAGCCGGCTAGTCTGCTAACTGCTTTTAGTTTTCTTGGATCAATTCGTCCTTCATTATAAAGGGTCTCATCTATATGATATTGTACGACTTCACCAATAAACAAATCACCTGTCTGTTCGTCACCATTCATTAAAGGAATCGTCTGTACTAAACGGCATTCCATTCGAATCTTTGCCTCTTGAATACCTGGTACAGATATAAGCTCACTATCGGTTAATGTAAATTGAACTCGATCAATTTCACTTTCAGTTACAGGTAATGAAGCTGCCGTTTCATTCACCTGCTTAACATTATCCTCATCTACAATATGCACAACAAATTGCTGATGATGATGGATATGGCGAGCGGTATCTTTTAAGCGCCCATTTGGTCTTTGAACGGCCAGAGAAATCATCGGTGGATTGGAAGACACGATATTAAAAAAACTAAAAGGTGCACCATTGATGACCCCTTGCTCTGACTTTGTCGTAACAAAGGCAATAGGTCTCGGAATAATACTGCCAATCAATAACTTATAATTCTCACGTTCCGTATTTTTCTTAGGATCAATTGAAATCAAACGTCCCATCTCCTTTAATCAAGCGCACGCACTTTGATTGGAATTAATGTTCTTTCCAATTGTTCACGATGCTGTTCGTATTGAGATGGTAACATTAATTGGCTACCCATTGTCTCAGGTGTTTCATCATGAGCGAATCCAGGTGGATCTGTCGCAATTTCAAATAAAATCTCACCGGGTTCACGGAAATAAATCGCATTAAAATAATTACGATCTTTCACTTCAGTTACATGTTGTCCATGATTCATTACATACTCATGCCATTCTAGATGATCCGCATTATCCTGGGCTCTCCAGGCAATATGATGAACTGTTCCGACTCCCATTTGACCACGCATACCAGGAACAACTTTTAAATCTACCGTATTGCCGATATCTGCAATGGATTTATAACGAGTATACTCGCCTTCCGTTGCTACTTTCTCAAGCCCCATAACTTCGGTTAAGACTTTTGCTGTTTCTTCTGGGTGACTTGAATAAAGTGTTGCACCACCAAATCCTTTAATCGCAACCTCAGGAGTTACCTCACCAAATGTCCATTCATTCAATTCGCCTTCTGTACGTGCAACTAATTCAACATGAAGTCCGTGTGGATCATCAAATTGTATTACTTGTTCACCAAAGCGTTCAGCTTTTTGGAATGGAATACTGAATTTTGCAAGACGATTAATCCAAAAAGGTAGTGCTCCTTCTGGTACAACATAAGTAGTTACGCCAACTTGACCATCACCAATACGTCCTTGATAAGCATTTGCCCATGGAAAGAATGTAATAATTGTACCAGGTTTACCACCTTTGTTACCAAAATAAAGATGATATGTGCCCGGGTCATCGAAATTTACCGTTTGTTTAACTAAACGTAGGCCAAATACACCAGCATAAAAATCAATATTTTCTTGTGGATGCCCAACAATGGCTGTGATATGGTGAATACCCGCAGTATGTTTTTTCATGTTAACAGTCCCTTTCATGATAAATGTCTTTCTCACCTATACTTTATCCAATAACGTTCTACCTCAATCTTTGAACATATTATCGAATTGTATATAAAGCTTTTGACCAAGGAATTAATTGGTCTAACATTTGGTTAACAGAATCTGATTGCACTGCTTTTGGTTTGAAATCAGTACCATTTTCAAAGTCTGTGAATAGTGACAATGCTGGATGCACACGGACATCTGCAATTAAAAGCTCACCCATAATACCACGTAAATGTTCAGCTGCACGTGCACCACCTACAGAACCATACGATACAATACCTGCAGCTTTGTTATTCCATTCTACACGTAAATAATCTAGTGCATTTTTAAGAGCTCCTGTAATAGAGTGATTGTACTCTTGTACGATAAATACAAATCCATCTTGTTTTGCAACGATTTCTGACCAAGCTTGAGCGCCTGAAGCGTCTTGCCCTGGTTCACCTAGTAAAGGTAATTTGTAATCTGCGATATCAATAATTGTATAGTTTGCATCTCCTCGTTGATCTGCGATTTCTTTTACCCATTGTGCTACTTGTGGACTTACACGACCTTCGCGTGTTGATCCGATAATAATTCCGATATTTAATTCTGCCATTGTTTTTTCCTCCTCTTTTTTTGAAGCAAATAATTTATTTAAAAAACCCATATGATTACCTCCTTATGATGAAAAGTAAAACTTTACTTTCTACATGGATTAAAAGGTTCGAATTCATTTATCTTGAATTTATTTATCTTGAATTCGAGATAATAATAACACGATGGTTCAATTTACGTCAACATGTTTGTTTAATGTTTTAAAAAAGCAGAGATGTTATGGTATCAACATCTCTGCTTTTCTTAATTAATATGGCTCATCACTATAACGAGTGGTTGATTTCCGTTCCGACTGGGCGCTTTGTAGCTGACGCTTTGCTTTCGCTACAGAAAACATTTGTTGCTGACGCTTCGCTTTCGCACAGATAAAACACTTGCCGCTGTCGCTTCGCTTTCGCACAGATAAAACACTTGCCGCTGTCGCTTCGCTTTCGCGCAGATAAAACAAACCTATAGTTTTAAAATGGTATGTCATCGATTTTAATGGGCGTTGTGCTACCTAAAATCCAATCATCTTTGATTGCACCATAAACGATACTATCTGTTACAGTACCATCTGCATTTTCCCAAGCATTTCTTAAATAGCCCTCTTTTACAAAACTAGCTTTCGCAAAACATTTCCTCATACCAATATTATCAACTCTCGTATAACCCTCGATACGAATCTTACCTTTTTCTCCAAACAGGTAATCTTGTAACCAAAGAAGTGTTTTTACTCCGTATCCTCTTCCTCTATAACGCGTATCTAAACGGATATCGAATAACGGGATCGTATCGCTTATGTCATGAATTGTAATAATCCCGACCTTTTCTTCATTATCAATTATCCAATGCGTCTCGCGATCGCTGTGATAGTATCCTTCTGCAAATGCTTTTCGAACGGATTCCTCTTTTAGATTTTGGTCGGTATGATAAATCCACTTGTTTTGAGTTAATAATTCCACTAAATCTTCAATTTCATCTTCGAATAGTTTAAAGTTCATTCATATTATCCTCCATCATAAAATTGGGCTCATCACCATAGCGTATGGTTGATTCCCGCTCACAGTTATTTATGAGTATAGCTTCTTACTTCACAACCCTCAAAACAAAACCATCATATCCTTTGCTCCCAACTGTTTGAATGGCTGTAGCATCTATCTGTGATTCCTCAGATAATAAATCTATAAATTGACGAATTCCCTGAACATTTAAATCCTCACTGTCGTCGTCAATAACATGTCCTTGACGAACTACATTATCCCCAATAATAACTGTCCCTGGTCTTGAAATTTCTATCATCCATTTCAAATAATGGGGATTGTTTTGTTTATCTGCATCGATAAACATAAAATCAAAATAAGTAAAGCCCTTTTCTTTTAGGGTCGGTAATATTTCCAGTGCAGGTCCCACCATTACTTTAATTTTCTTTTCTAAACCGGCCCTTTTTATGTTCTCTTCAGCTACTTTTGCGTGCTTTGCATCAAATTCAAGTGTTATTAGATGTCCATCATCGGGTAATGCTCTCCCTAGCCAAATGCTACTGTATCCGCCAAGGGTTCCGATTTCTAAAATGTTTTTTGCTCCCTTCATTTTAGCAAGCAAGTACAACAGCTTACCTTGGTTCGGAGCTACATCAAAGCAGGCAAATCCGCTTCTAAATTCGCTTATAATACTGAATCCATAACATCATCAGAACTATAAAGTTTAGTGCTAAAATAATGATCTATCTCATTCCATTTCTTTGTCTTCATATACCTTCACCTCGAAATTACCTTAGTAGTTAGAATTACTTTACGCTTACTATCACGCTTCATCAGGGCCCATCGAGAAAAGAACATGCCAAGAAAAGCGAAAAGTACACAGACAATCCCAATTCCAATTCCGTTCAATACTTCTCCTACCATGATCCCGAGAACACCAAATATTTTGCCTATTTGAAAGACAAATCCATTAAAAGCCATATAAGCACCTCGACGGGAATCATCTACAATTTCCGCCAGCAAGGATTGCCTTGTAGGTACATACATTAATTCTCCGACTGAAAGCACAACAACACCAATAAATAAAAGCGTTAAATTATTTGAAAAGGCAAGAATTGAATAGCCTAACCCGAATAATAAAAATCCAAAATACATAACTTTTTGAACCGATTTTTCTTTAATCCATTTTGTGAAAACTACTGTAAACAACACAATTATCAATGTATTCTCCACTGTTAATAGACTTAAAAGCTTTACACCGTCCAGTGTAATATTTAAATCCCCTAATAATGTCACAACCCGTGTAAGAAATTCCTTTTCCAATCTTATTGCAATGAAATTGTTACGTTGAAATTCAATTGAAAGAATAGCAATACCTCCGAGCGTAAATAACACAAAGGGCACATTGGTAATAACAGTGCGATAGCTTTGTATAATAGATCTTATGCCATAGGAATCTTCACTTCTTTTTTCCTCACCAGCTGTGACACTGAAAGTTTCTTGGATCAACGACTTCGTCATCCACAATGTTACAAAGGAAATAATCAGCAATGAGATTAACAGTTGAAAAAAGTGCGTTTGGAAAAACCAACCGCCAATAATTAATCCAAGCATCATGGATAAGTTTACAGCCCAGTAATTGATGGAGTACATTAAAGCCCTGTTTTCTTTTGTGCTGACATCAATCAGCATTGCTTCAGCAGCAGGGTTAATAAAGCCAGTAGATATACTCATTACTAACAGCATTAAAAAAGTTACCCAAGCAGATGTAAAGGCTGGTGAATTGGCAACAATCATCCCCGCAAATGCTAGGACTTTCATCCATTCACCAATGACCATCATTTTTTTCCTGCCTATTGAGTCAGCTAAGTAACCCCCATATAAACTTGCGATAAATTGAACAATCAATTGGATTAAAAGAAGAATTCCTGCATAGATAGCATTCAGCTCTTTTGTAAAATAAATAGCCATGAATGGAAAAACCATTGAACCAACAACTCGGCTCATAAAAGATGTATAAATTCTTATTTGAATGTTACGATGTAAATTTTTGAACATTACTTCCACCCCCACCTCATTATGCTTTGTTCAATAGTGGAAAAAAAGGGTATAATCCAATCATAAATGTCCCCTTTTAAGTGGATAAGGAGAGATTGATGATGAAGAATTATTCTTATTTCCAGATGAGGGCTTTTTTATATCCTAGAGAAGAACAACAGACTGCTGAATGCAAACTTTATGAATTGGAGAGCTTATGGTTTTGTACACAAAAAAGTGTTAAACGTAAGCTAAAACAGTTCGGAGAGGCAGGCAAACTAATCTATGCTCCGGGTAAAGGTAGAGGAAATCCTTCACAAATTGTGTTTTATAAACCCTTTCAACAAGAAATTGAGGATGCCGTAAAACAGCTAGTTCAACGCGATCAATTGGAGGAAGTTATTTTACTATTGCAATTGCCTATTCCAAAAACTTGGATCGCCAATGTATCGCAAGAAATTCAAAGTTTATTCGGCATTCAATCATCCGGGCAACCAAGGGACGTGTTACGAACTGCTCGAACTAGAGAATTAACGACACTGGATCCATTACATACCTCTATTACCTTTGAGACCTTTATTATTTATCAACTAGGAGATACACTCGTAACCTATAATCAAGAACAAGACACAGTAATCCCTCACATAGCACACAACTGGGAAAGTGACAATGAAGGGAAAACATGGACTTTTTACTTAAGAAAAGGAGTCCGCTTTCATAATCAGCACTTATTAACAAGTGAAGATGTGCGCTATACGCTTGATCGTTTTAAAACAAGTTCTTCACCACATTCTTGGCTTGTGGAAGATATAGACCAAATAGAGTGTCTTTCTCCTTTTACAATTCGCTTTAAGCTTTTTAAACCAAATGCACTTTTCCCTAGATTTCTGAGCTTCCACAATCTCGTTATATTGCCTGTCAATGAGCCATTCGACGAAAATAAGTGGATAGGAACAGTTCCTTTTCAAATTAAAAAACGGACGGATAACTTACTCGTCCTCCAAGCGTTCGACAATTACTTTCTTACTAGACCAATATTAGATGAGATTGAAATTTATCGGGTACCAATTGAAACAACTCACTCTGCTATGTATGAAGTGCAAAATCACAATGAAACGATTACAACTTACCAACATAAACAAGACATTGAAGTGGGATTTCGCTTTTTGTCATTTAATTTCAAACGCAATACTATTGTTCATAATGCTGCGTTTCGAGAGGCTATTTATCATCTTATGGATGTACGGAAATTGTGGAAGGATTTAGGTCGAAGTAATCTTCAAGAAGCGTCCAGCTATTTCTTTTGGAAATCTAAGCACCAAACAAAGGATATTCAGCGCGTTCAATCTTTACTAGAAGAGGCCGGATATCAAGGAGAATTAATAACTGTATATACGCTGGACAAACAAAACTGTGTTGAGGAAGCCGAGTGGGTCAAACAAGAAGCTCGTAAATTCGGTCTTCACTTAGATGTTAAAGTCTACTCAATATCAGATTACTACGATCCTTCTCTTGAAGAAGCCGATTTATTAATGATGGGTGAAGTTGCTTCGATGGATCATCACTTATCTTTTTTAGGTGCATTTTTAAATAAAGCACTTATTTTTAATCGTTTTTTATCTAATGCTCACTTAGAAAATTTGAATGTCTATTTTGAAAAAATAAAGCAAGCAACGGATTGGCAGACAAGAGAATGTTGGATTAACGAGGTTGAATGTTATATACGACAAGAGAATTTATTTTTATATTTAAATCATCCTATTAAAAGCCGTATCTTCCATCCTATGATTAAGGATATCCAATTTGATTCGTTCGGCTTCGTAGATTTTCGAAAGCTTTGGATTAAGTAGTTTAAATTCTCCCGAATAGTATTCACAACAAATATCATATACTTTAAAGAAGTGTATATTTTTGGATAATCACTAAAAATTAGGAACGGAATTTGTTAATACGTAATGTGAGCGAAGCGGCTCATTGGACGCCCCAGAAAAGCGCTCAGTCGGAACGGAAATCAACCACGCGTTTGGTAATGAGCCATATTTTTTTGAAATTTACTTAATAGATTAAAGGTCGTGACTATGAAATTATGAAGGAAAAATTTTCGGGGGAATAGGTGAAAACAACAATGAAAAAAATCTCTGTATATAAAACAATAGTAGTATGTTTATTATTTATTCCATTCTATCTATTTCAACCAGTCTCACAAATCTCTGCAGATTCTGGGGAACAAGACATTAAGCGTACTATAAATAAGTATGTTGAAAACTTTTTAGAAGAGCAGCGAATTCCAGGGGCATCTATTGCTATTGTTCATAAAAATGATATTTTTTATTCTAAATCGTGGGGCGTAACGGGAGAATCCGAAGAAAAGGTAACTGCTGAAACTCCATTTGTAGTTGGTTCTATTAGTAAATCATTAACAGGTTTAGCCATCATGAGATTGGTTGATGCAGGCATTATTCAATTAGATGATCCAGTTCAAAAGTATATGCCATGGTTTACCCTAAAAGATAAACAAGCCGCTTCTCAAATAACGATTAAACAGTTACTTACGCAAACAAGTGGGATAAGCACTTATTCTGGCTTAGCTATATCGGACAAAGAATCTAAAGATTTAAGTGCTATAAAGGAAAATGCAGAAAGTTTATCGAATGTGAAGCTGACTGCTGCTCCTGGAGAAAAACATCAGTATAGTAATGCTAACTTTTCTATTCTTGGAGCTCTCATCGAAGAAGTGACCAATCAACCATTTTCTGAATATATGGAGGAACAAGTTTTTTCTCCATTAGGGATGAAAAGTGCAGCCGCTAATAGTAGCATGGCCTATGAAAAAGGATACTTATCTGGCTATCAATCATGGCTTGGTCACCCTGTCAAAAGCACAGTCACATTTGATAATGGAGGGACACCCTACGGATATATAACGGCAAGTGCAACAGATATGGTGCAGTACATTAAGCTACTTAGTCACCATGAGCATAACGATTTTTTAAGTAAAAATGCGTTGAACCTTTATATATCGCCATTTGTTCAAACTAGTAAATATCGATATTACGGCCTTGGTGTACGAATCTCATATCCAGAATCCAAAGAAGAAATGATATGGCATTCTGGTTCAAATCCTGACGCACGCTCAGAAGTATTTTATCTACCAGAAACTGATTGGGGCGGGGTAATTCTCACTAACAAAAGTCATATATTAGAGGAAAAATCACTTCTTTACTTGAAAGAAGGGATTATTAATATTTTAAATGGGAAAGAGCCCGTTGACGCACCTAAATATAAACCTACATTTCAAGTCATAACAATTGCTATATTATGTTTACTTTTTGTGATGTTTATTTATCTTCTATTAAAGGTTAAAACTAATAAAGGAAGAGTGTCGGGTATATTCGGTTTTATACTTTTAGTTTTGGCCATTATCTCCATTCCATTATTAAGCTATAATACAGGAACACCTTGGCACACTATTAGATATTTTGCTCCCGATATTGCATTTTTGGCCATAGCACTGGTTACCCTTTTAACATTGAATGGCTTATTATCTATCTATATTGCATTTAAACGACGACAAAAAAGACAACTTCTCTAAGTAGGAGTTGTCTTTTTTAGTTATGCTTGTATTATCAAGGAAAAAGCTTCATATCTAAAATTGATTATTCATTCCCTTGACCGTAGCCTGCTTCCGAGGCCATAGCGTCTGCTTTCGTAACATGTACCGTACCAAATGGATGGTTAGGAGGAGCGTATATTGAATAAAGCTTTAATGGCACATTCCCTATATTCGTGACGTTATGCCACGTTCCAGCAGGCACTACTACGGCATAATTTTCGTAGACTTTTCTTTCATAATTTAAATTGTTTTTACTAGGGCCCATTTGAGCAAATCCCTCACCCTGTTCAATATATAAAATTTGATCAACATTTGGGTGTATTTCCAAGCCAATATTATCACCAACATTAATACTCATTAAAGTAATCTGTGAGTTCTTTCCCGTCCACAGAGTAGTACGATACGTATCGTTTTGCTTAGCTGCATCTTTAAGATTGATGACAAGTGGCTGAGGTCCATAATCTTTTAATACAATACTTCCACCATTGGAAAAACGAGAAGGTTCAGCACTGTTCGCATACCCTACCTGATAAGGAGGTGTCCAATAAACAAGCTGATCTCTATAGCTATACATAGGCATGTTTCCGTAATAAGGAATGTAGTACATTTTCTCAATCCCCTCACACATTATAAGGTTATCCTATGCGACTTGTTCTAGAAATGTACTTATACGTATTTCCATCCTATAGTACAACTTAAAAATTTATTTACTCAAAGGTATCCTCATCCTCAGCATACTCTAAAATATCCCCCGGTTGACAATTCAATACTTTACAAATTGCATTTAACGTTGAAAAACGTATTGCCTTTACCTTCCCCGTTTTTAAATTCGATAAATTGACAATCGATATGTCTACTGCTTCTGCAAGCTCACTTAATTGCATTTTTCTATCAGCTAATACACGATCCAATCTTACGATAATCGTCAATTTCTTCACTTCCTATACTGTTGCATCATACTCTTCTTGTAAAAAAGAGCCATATCTAAATATCCTACCAATTGTCCAAACTATAAAACTACATAGTAGTATGCTCCAATTTATATCAAAAAATCTAAAAGAAACGGATTGAATCCATTCAATATTGTCTAATTCATTATTGTTTAAAAACATATGTAATAATGTTGAAACTATATATGCTTGAACCGTATTACTTAAAAAACTTAAAATTAATAAACTATATGCTACTAGCTCTATTCTTTTACTATTTCTAAGAGTAAATACATCCCCAACAATGACTGATTTAACAAATTTCCATAATAAAATAAAAATTGACATAACAATCAAAGTAAAGATCATCGAGAGTAAAATTAATACGATTGTTTCACTTTTATCATAAACAAAATTACTCATTATATCTTTATTAAAAAAAACAGTTAATCCATTAAATTTAAAAGAAATGTCAATGTTAGAATCTAAAACTAGTTTATTAATCTTCTCACCAGAGACTGTTAAAGCTACAACTAATAACCCAAAGAGTAATAAGATACATGATGCAATGATTACTATAGTAGCTATTAATAATATATTTAATATTCTCAAACTCATTTTAATATTACGAATTGCTAACGATTGATCCATAACTGCTTCTAACACTCCTTATTATTTGTTCTTTATTTATATTCCTTCCCCCTATTATTGTAGGATATATTATTTCACACCTCCGTTTTGTAGATACTTAAAGCTCGGATATAGTATATATTATAAGCTGATTTCACATCGATGTTTAATAACAGCTTCATGAACTATTTTTTTCAATTCGACTTTTTCTCCAATAAAGGACATACTAACATGAATAAGATTTATCATAAACGAACATTCCAAAAAGTATATGAAATGTCTGGAACTTGATATAGTATGTATTTAGGAAAAAATCAATTTGTTTTGGTGGTGTATATATGAAGAAGTTCATTATGGATTTTTTAATGATTGCAATCGGGGCGATGCTTTTTGCACTGGCTGTAAACTTATTTGTTATACCTAATGATTTAGGTGAAGGTGGCGTAACAGGTTTAACAATCATCGCCTATTATTTGTTTGGATGGTCGCCAAGTATTGTGAGCTTTGCGCTAAACGCAGCTTTATTAGTAGTTGGCTATAAGTTTTTAAGTAGGCAAATGACTATTTATACGATTATTGCAGTATCCCTTCATTCACTGTTTTTACATTTAACAGAATCGTGGTCGATTTCTTCAAATGAAATTATTGTGAATGCTATTTTTGGCGGGGTGTTTGCTGGCGTTGGTATAGGCTTAATTATTAGAGTTGGTGGAACAACAGCAGGTTCAACAATCTTAGCTAGAATGACGAACAAATATTTAGGCTGGAGTATTAGTTACGGTTTATTGTTTTTTGATTTAATTGTTGCTTTTTCATCTTATTTTATTATCGGAGCAGAAGCATTAATGCTTACTGTCATTATGCTTTATGTTGGAACAAAGGTGATGGAGTTTGTTATTGAAGGTGTAAACCCGAAAAAGGCAGTTACGATTATTTCAAAAAGGCCAGAAGAGATTGCCAGTCATGTAAATGGTTTTATGAATCGAGGCGTGACGGTTCTATCAGGCCATGGCTATTATACGAAAGAACAAAAAGAAATTCTGTATATTGTCATAAGTAAACAGGAAGTTGTAAAACTAAAGAAAATCGTCAAAGAAATAGACACGGATGCTTTTATTGCTATTCATGATGTGCGAGATGTCTTTGGACATGGCTTTATTGAATTGTCTAAGGCGTAATTAAGAAACTGAGAAAACACCTTTTGTTGAAATGGGGATTATCCCTTTAAAAATCAACATAGAGGTGTTTTTTCTATTGAACATACTTTAGCTCATCAACTTATATACGTAGTATACATTTTACAAATGCATCCAAAATTTCAGCAATGAAGCCTTTATTCCTTAGCCTGTAATGAAATTTCAATAATCCTATCTAAAAGTTGCGTGTAAGTTAATCCGGCCGAGGATGCGCTTTTGGGGAGTAGGCTGTTTTTTGTCATACCTGGCAAAGTGTTAACTTCCATGACATATGGGGTTCCATCCTTGATCATCATATCGATTCTGGCATAAACACTGCATTTTAAGGCGCTATAGCAAGCTTTTGCGGCTTCAGCAACTCGTTCATGTATGGCAGGTGGAAGTTCTACAACCTCCTCTATCGTAGCGGCATCCTCATATTTCGCTTTATAGTCAAAGAACTGCGCTGTATGGCGAATCGAAATAATCGGTAAAAGCTCCCCATCCAAAATGGAGCATGTTATTTCTTCACCTACTATATATTTTTCAATAATAATTTCATCGTCCCATTTGAACACTTCCTCAACCAAAGTGAGTAAAGAATTTTTATCATAAACTATTTTTACCCCTACACTGGAGCCACCTGAATTAGGTTTAACTACTAACGGATATCCCATTTTGTCTAATTCATCGAACTGAAGCTCATTAATATTCGAAAGATAAAGCCAATCTGGTGTTTCAATGCCCTCATAGCGTAGAATTTTTTTCGAAATATTTTTATCCATACAAATACTGCTTGAAAGTATACCACTACCTGTATATGGAACGCCCATAGTTTCTAGTACACCTTGAATCGTGCCATCCTCTCCAAACTTGCCATGTAGTGCTAATAAAGCAATATCGATATTTCTCACCTTTTCAATAAGCTCAGCCTTGTCATTTTCATTTACTTTAATAGCTACCGCTTCGTATTTACTCTTATCTAAATGAGCGATCATTTCTTCCCCTGTCATAATAGAGACCTGCTTTTCTGAAGAAACGCCCCCCATAATAACGCCAACTTTCATATGTTCAACTCCCCATTTCATTTTTCAAGGTATCACCAATAATCTTAATACCACGCACAATATCCTCTTCTTTGAGCCGAGAAAATCCTAATCGAAAGGTGTTGCTACCTTCTCCATTGCTATAAAAAACGTCACCAGGATAAAAAACTACTCCTTTTTGATAGCACTTTTTCAATAGTGTACGAGCATCCATTCCTTCTTCTAGCTCAATAAAGAGATGAAGTCCACCATCTCCTGTCATTCTTTTAAAGGGAATGTATTGATGGCAAGCTTGACGGGCTAGTTCATATTTTTTCTTATATACGAACTTAGCCTTTTTTAAATACTTTTCAAAATAACCATCCTGTAAATATTGATAAAGCACAGCCTGATCTAGTGTCGATGTATGAATGGTACGTGCTCTTTTCATACTTTCTAAACAGTGGATGAGTTCCTTATCAGCTAATATCCACCCGACACGTAAACCTGGAAAAAGAATTTTAGAAAAGCTACTAATATAAATAACATTGTTGCCCTCACCGATAAAAGTCATTAACGGTGCTAAATGTGAGCCTGAATAGCGTAATTCCTCATTAAAACCATCTTCCACAATTGGAATTTGATATTGTGAAAAAAGCCTAATAATTTCAGCTCTTTTTTCAGAAGATGTCACAATGCCTGTCGGATTATGATAGGACGGGATTAAGTAGGCAAAATCAAATTCCTTTTCCGATAAGCTTTTCTCAACTTGTTCAATATCGATACCGTCATCCTTCATGTCGATTCCGTGGATGTCAAATCCATGTAAGCGAAAAAGCTTTAATGCTGCATGATGAGTAGGATTTTCGCAAATAACACGTCCGGATTTTTTCGCTAAGGAAGATAATAAAATATCCAACCCCTCAGTAAAGCCATTCGTGATCAAAATATCTTTGTTGGAAATATCTACACCTTTCACTTCCATATAGTGAAGAAGGTACTCGATTAAAGGTTTATAGCCTTTTGCGTATCCGTAATTCAAAACGACATCCCCTTCAAGGGACATCCGGGTCAAAAAGGCCCTTTTAAAATTTTCAACATCAAAAAGCTTTTCTTCGGGGGCAACACTATTGAAGGAAATCATGCCTTTTTCCCAATGAATATCTTGCTTCATTAAATCTAATTCATCAGCCAACAAGGTAACGTTATTCAACCTCTCCTTCCAATTAAATTCGATAGATGAAGCTTTCAACGTTTCGACTTTCCCTACAAAATTCCCTTTTCCCTTCACTGCATAGATCAGGCCCTCTTGCTCTAAATCTGCGTATGCATTCAGTACCGTATTTCTACTGACCGATAATAATTTACTAAGTTCACGGGTAGATGGAAGCTTCTGATGCTCCAGCAAGTGTCCCTTCATAATCATTTCTTTTAAATAGTCTTTTAATTGACTATAAACTGGACGATTACCTATAAGCTTAAAATCATTAAACACTTCCTTGACCCCCTTGCTTTATTTTTGCATAACAACATTAAACCTAAAAGGTCCACGCCGTATGTATTTTTCTTTCAAAGTGGTTGCTCAAAAAAACATATAAATTAAATTCATTATTGCAAACGTTGTGTTTCTAATAAAAGAAAAACTCCCATTTTGAAAAAAATAAATCAAAATGGAAGTTATATTCATTCATAAAATTATTCAAAAATAACTTTTTTTATCATGATTACATTCAATCAGATTGAGGTTCCTCTGTATCGGGACATACTAGAGAAAAGACAATACCAACGATTAAACAAATAAAGAATGTTGCTGCTTTGGCAGAGATAATTGCTTCAAGTGGTGAAAGTGACCAAGCAATGGCACTGATAAAACCGACGATAATTGTTGCAATCACACCTATTCCTGAAATACGTTTCCAGAAGAAGATTAATAGAATAACAACTGAAAATGTATTGCCAATGCCTGCCCATGCAAAGGACACAAGATTATAAATAACAGAGCCTGATTTTAGCGAAATAATAATACCGACAATACCACTGATAACCGCTACGAGACGCGAAAGGTGAACTAATCTTTTACTCGAGATATTCCAACGTAATGTTTTGTGGATAATATCTTCACTAATGGACGTAGTGATCACTAATAATTGTGATGAAGCTGTTGACATAATAGCCGCTAAAATACCTGCAACGATAATACCTGCAACCCAAGGTGGTAAGATTTCAAATACCATATGAGGCAAAATCATCTCTGGATCCTCTATTGATCCTTGTTTGTATAAAGTTGAAGCGAAAATCGCTGACAAAAAGGCACCAACATAAACAATCAGCGTCCATATAATGGCCATATTGCGACCTGTAATTCGTTCTTTTTCTGTCGTAATGGCCATAAAACGAGAGCTCAATTGTGGTTGCCCCCCTAACCAGCCAAAGAACCACGACAGATTGGTAAATAACATAGCTCCTAAGGCTAGTCCATTTAAGCCGCCAACCCAACTATCTGCACCGTTGCCCATGTTCGCAAGCTCAGCTGAAATACTTAAGCCTTGATGCTGAATTTCCATGTAAGCTGCAATCGGCACAATAATGAATGATAGAAGCATTAAAAAGCTTTGGATAGTATCTGTCCATACGACAGACATAAATCCTCCCATACAAGAGTAGGCAATTATTATTGCACCAATAATAATTGTTCCCCATGTAATATTAAGACCAGAAAATGAATAAATCGTTTTCCCCATACCTGAAAATTGAGCAGCTAAATAACAAACAAAAAATAACACAAGAACGGCCGAAGCTAACCAGCGAATAATATCTGCATGTTTAGGGAATTTGACAGCGATATAATCTGTTAAACTATTGACCTTATATTTTTGTTGCTCAGTCATAAAGCGTTTCGACAAAAATAACCATGAAGTAATAACTCCTAAAAGCATACCAGATAGTATCCAAATACCTGATAATCCGGCTACATAAATAAAGCCGATTGCCCCTAAAAACATATAAGCTGATTCGCCAGTAGCTCGCTCAGAAAAGGCCAGCGCCCAGCCAGGCAACTTATTCCCTCCTAGAAAGTAATCGTTATGTGACAAATCTTCCTTACTGAAATAAATCCCTATTCCAAGCATCGCAATTAAATATATAAATATTTCAACATATACAACAGTATGCATGACTCTTCATCCCTCCATCTGATTAAAGTAAACAATACCAATTGGTTTTATCAGATAGTAGAGCGGAACTTTTTGTTTGTCAATAGCTATCCTTGCAACGATGAAGCAAAATATTTCGATATTTCCACAAATTTTAAAGCCCCTGGAGAAAGATGAATACTGTGTTTGTGTGCAATTCCAACATGTCTTACATACGATTTATAAAATTTTTTTCGGATCAGGTTAGTTGGTGCATGATGTAAAAGTGAATTCGGCACGATTGAAATACCTAAATTTTCATTGACCATTGTCAAAATTACTTGATCGACAGACAGTTCATAAACAATATTAGGATGAATTTTATGTTCGGATAAGATCCGCGAAACATCACGGTCAATACTGCGCTTGGGCATAATCCAACGTTCATGTTGTAACTGCTCTATATAAAGTTTTTCCTCATTCGCTAAAGGATGATCCTTAGCCATAATGCAAACAAGTTCATCATCAAAAACAGCATCAAATACAAGATTTTTCGAATTTGGCTGTACTAAAAAACCGATATCCACAACACCATTATGCAGCCAATCCTCAATTTGATCATAATCTCCCTCCATCAAGCGAATGTTTAAATTAGGATGATGCTGTTCAAAGTACGCTAACACTTTTGGTAATAAAACGAGCGCAACACTAGGAAGAATCCCAACCGACAGTGTGCCTCCAATGAGATTTTTCAAATTGGCCACTGCGGTCTCAAGCTGCTGCTGTTGCTGTAATATTTTTGAGATGTGCTCATAAACAATTTTTCCTTCACTTGTCAAAGCGATATTGTTGCGATTGCGGATAATTAGAGATAGCTCTAGTTCTGCTTCTAAATTACTGATGGTATGGCTAATAGAAGACTGAGTAAGATTTAGCTTTAATCCAGTTTCAGTGAAATTCCCTGTATCAATAAGCGTATGGAATGCGATATATTGGGCTAATGTCGCCATAGGTACTCAAACTCCTTTTATGATTTTTTTTCATATTCGATTACGTAAATATTCATTTGATTTGTTTTAATAGTCCCCTCTATAATAAAAATAATATCCAAGTAAATCAATACGAATTGCGAAAAGGGGGTTCATAAAATGGCAGAGGAAAAATTAATGATGAAGGCTTTATCCATGGATGTGATTACAGCAAAAATGTTTACTGAACTACATCTGTCTATTACAGAACAATACGGGGCGCATGGTCGTGAGTTAGTTCAAAAAGGATTAAAGGCTTTTGGTTTAAAGGATGCTGAAGCGATGGCGAAAAAGGCGACAGCAGAAGGTGAAAATCATGTTTTCTTTAAATACTTACCTCAGGTTGTTGAAGGTGAAGAAAAATTTGCTGATTTAACAACGTATGCCCGCTTTTCAAAAATGTTTGCCCAAATTGCTAAACAAGTCGTGGATAAGTATGGTGAGCAAGGTGAACAAGTCATTATGCGCGCAGTCCAACGTTTCGGTAACAAGCGTGGTAAAGGTATAGCCCAACGAGCACGCACAAATGGTTTAGAAAATTCTGTAGAAAATTACTTAACAAACTATGATATGGGTCGCAGTGATTTATTTGAAATTAATACTTTTTATAAAGAAAATGAAATTGAGCAAACATTTACACGATGTCCATTTGGTCAACAATGGGCAGATGACGATATGGGGAAATACGGTATTCTTTATTGCAAAGTAATCGATCCATCAATAGCTAAAGGGTATAATGAAAATTTCGAAGTGGTACACGATCAATTTGTATTGCGTGAAGGTCAATGCCATTTCCAATTTCAAATGAAAGAGTGATTCTCATGATTAATGGCAATCGACTACTACAGCATCTTCATGAATTAAGTAGAATTGGACGAAATGAAGCAACAGGTGGCATTAATCGTTTTTCTTTTACACTAGAGGAACAACAGGCCATTGCGTTAATAACCTTGTATATGGAAGAGGCCGGTATGACGGTCACTGTTGATGCTGTTGGGAATACCATTGGCACATATGGTGAGGGAGACGAAACCATTTTGCTCGGCTCTCACATTGATACGGTTCCAGAGGGTGGAAAATATGATGGTGCCTTAGGCGTACTTGGGGCAATCGAAGTTGTCCAAACCATTCATGAACAACAGCTTTTATTCACAAAAAAAATTCAGGTTGTCGCATTTAAGGATGAAGAAGGCACACGATTTGGCTTTGGTTTAATCGGCAGTAGTGCCATGGCAGGCCTTTTAACAGAACAACAATTACAGCTCAACGATGAAGCAGGTATTACCATCGAAGAAGCGATGAAAGAATTCCAATTATCACCTTGCCCTTTAATAAAAGCTCAACGTAATGACATAAGAGCCTATTTAGAAATGCATATTGAACAGGGCAAAGTATTAGAAAATGAAGGGTTACCTATTGGTATAGTGACGGGAATCGCAGCGCCCTTATGGTTAGAGGTGACAGTAATAGGGGTTAGTGAGCATGCTGGTGCAACACCCATGCCGATTCGTCAGGATGCCCTAACCGCTGCAAGTGAAATGATTTTAGCCATTGAAAAAATGTTAAATGCCACATCCGATTCTGTAGCTACTGTCGGAAAACTGAATGTATCACCAAATGGCTCAAACGTTATTCCCGGCAAAGTTACATTTACAATTGATCTTCGTGATATAGACGAACAAAAAATTAGCACCTTGGAAAATGCTATTTTACAACAACTTCAAAGAATTGCTGAGAACAGAAATGTAACACTATCATCGAAAGTGTTACAGCGTATCAAACCAGCAAAGACGGATGCTTTGCTACAACAGCAACTAGCCGCTAGTATTGAAAAGCAGGGTATACAACCTTATTCCTTAATAAGTGGTGCTGGGCATGACGCCATGAATATCGCAAAAATTGCACCAATCGGTATGTTATTTGTCCGCTCAAAAGATGGTATTAGTCATAACCCACTAGAATATAGTTCAGATGAGGATATTGTCATTGCCACAAATATTTTTTACGATACTGTAGTAGAGCTTGCTAAATAACCTACTTTTATAATAGAAGAAAAATATAACTAGAAGCCATCCGTAACGTCATTTTCGGATGGCTCTTTAGTTGTTCCTTTAATGAAGCATATTCATTTGCTGCATGGAGATTTTCTCTAAGATAATCACGAAACAGACATTTTTCATTCCATTCAGTACTGTTGTATTCACAAATATGTAAATGGCTTGTCCCTGCCAGCATAATCCTTTTCTAAAAAACCTTCTATCTTTTAGCTCTGGTTTCGAAACATATTCATATTCCATTTCACTTAAAGTGAAGTTTGGTATTTCATCTAAACTCTGTATACCTATAAAAATATAAATAATCGGTTTTGGTTTAAACCCTTATCGATGTACTTCCAATATGCTCAATACCAACGGCTTTTTCACAGAAAGTATCTACTATTCTGTTTTTCTCAAATACATATTGTTCTTTCCAATGCGGACTATATTAGGACAGCTTAACCTATACTTTCGTCATCTGTTTACCCTCTCATTAATTCTTCCTTTCTTTTTAAATTCTTTTTAAATAAACCTACTAAAAATCCATCTAAACCGAAATATTGATCTTCATCAGATAAGGCTATCATTTGCCGTATTTCAATTTCTTCTAATGATTGAAATATTTCTTTTAATTGATTTTGGGTATACCCTAATCCGCCTTCTAAGCTACGTGTTATATATACTTCTTCATCTGAGATGGCTGAACCACCATATGCACCATGTTCCTCAAATGAGCATAAAGCGAAATAACCGTTAGGCTTTAGTAATTTATGAATCAATTCAATATACGTCACACGACGATGAGGTGCTATATGATGAAAACAACCTGAATCATAAATAAAATCAAAGCTCTCTTCTTGTAGATTCAGTTCAAAAATATTAGCACAAATGAAATCTACATTTACGTCTGCTTCATCAACCCTTTTTTGCGCCCATTGCAATGCATGATCCGATAAGTCGACACCAACAACTGAACAGCCTTGTTTTGCTAAGTAAATGGCATTTCGTCCAGCGCCACAGCCTAACTCTAAAACTTTATCTGGCTGAATCACCTTTTTTTCAAAATAGCTTACTAGATTTTCATCAGGTTTATTAACAAAAAAAGGTACCTTTTTAAATGTTTGATCATAAAATCCATCCCAAAATCCCTGCGGTTCACGTAATAAATTATCTAATACAACTAGCAATTGTTCATTTGATTTGATTAGCATTTTACGCCTCCAATTTGCATCTATCTAAAAACTAAATATTCTATCTCTTTATTATATGGTATATTCCTCCAAGAATGTTATCAATCTTTCTTCCGAATATAGATAACTATCTCTCCTTCTATTAGTTTTGACACTTCTTAATGTTCATTGAAATACAAAATGTTACACTGAAATGGCTAGCATTTCTCACACTGCTTATCGTAAATGTCTCCACCGCACGTCAACAACAAAAATAAGAACATTCCAAAAAAGAGCTAAACGGCTTAAGCCATTGGACTACATGGCTCAAACCGCTTAAAATCTGTTTATTATTTCCACTGTCTGCTTGTAAGGGAGCAATTCATATTTGGTTACAGAATATCAAAGGAAGGAGTTATCTAATGAACTTAAATCTCAAAGCATTGTTTTCTACTTACCGTCATTATCGAACAAAGCCAACTGAGTTAATGTATGACTTTTTTTATTTCTACCATCAACAAGCAAATGAATGGTTTTCTGTTTCAAAGCAAGAGATTTCACAGCGTGACTACCAATGGCTCACTGTTTTTTATACTGAGATCACTTCCACAATATCTCAACCATCGGAAATCTGGTATGAATTTTTATATTTGAACGGTGACATACCATCTAGGCTATCATATAGCAAAGCTCGCGTTATTCAGCTCATCTTTTTAAATGATAATCCTCCTGCTGAAGAATTAAAAGAAGCTACTTTGAACTTTTTCCAGCAAGATACGGTAGTACTTCAGGTTGCAACAAATCGCTTTCTATTAATTGAGGCTATGGATAGTTCGATTAATAAAAAGGAAGATTTCATTGCACTTATTCGCACAATTGAAACAGATTTTTTCGTTCAAATTCATTTGTATCAAGGCGAAGCTTATGAAATAAATAAGCAATTCCCAAGTAAGTTCCAACGAGAAGCTCAATGGTTCGAGGAATGCTTACATTATAAAAATGCTGAACAGTTTTATTCATTTGAAACGATATTCCCTATTTTATTAACGCAACAAATGCCTACTTCCATATTGAAATTTATAGAGGAACAAATTTTAATACCTTTGCAGTCTGATATGGAGTTGCTTGACACAGTCAAGACATTTTACGAATGTGGTTTAAATATTTCTTTGACATCAAAAAAACTACATATTCATCGAAATACTCTTAATTACCGTTTAGCAAAATTTCAAGAAACAACAAATATTTCTACAAAAAATCTAGACGGCGCTATACTCGTCTATATTGCTAGCTTTCTTCGATCAAAATTACAAAATGCACAAAAATAATGACTGAAAATTATGCATTTTAAATATTTAGTTTTCCCCTACATTTTTTATACACTTAAAAAAACAAACAAAGGGGCTATAAACATGGAAAAAATCATACTTAAAAATATTATTAAAACATATGATGGCGGTGTAACAGCTGTATCTGACTTTAATTTAGCGGTTCAAGATCGGGAGTTTATTGCACTTGTTGGGCCTTCCGGTTGTGGGAAATCGACAACATTACGAATGATTGCCGGCTTAGAGGAAATTTCGTCTGGTGATTTTTTAATAGATGGCAAGAAAATGAACAATGTACCTTCTAAGGATCGAGATATCGCGATGGTTTTCCAAAACTACGCACTATATCCGCATATGACAGTATACGATAATATGGCATTTGGCTTAAAGCTTCGCAAGTTTTCTAAGCAGGAAATAAAAGAGCGTGTCCACAATGCAGCTGCAATTCTCGATTTAGAAAAGTATTTAGATCGCAAGCCGAAAGCTCTATCAGGTGGGCAGCGTCAACGTGTAGCACTCGGTCGAGCAATCGTCCGCGATGCAAATATTTTCTTAATGGACGAGCCTCTGTCCAATTTAGATGCAAAGCTTCGCGTACAAATGCGCGCTGAAATTACAAAGCTTCACCAACGATTAAAAACGACTACTATTTATGTAACACACGATCAGACAGAAGCGATGACAATGGCCACTCGTCTCGTTGTAATGAAGGATGGTATAGTTCAACAAATCGGGACACCTGAAGAAGTATATGGAACACCAGAGAACAAATTTGTTGGTGGCTTTATCGGCTCACCATCAATGAACTTCTTTAAAGGAGTATTCCAAGAAAACGGGATTCAGATTGATGATATTACACTAACTATTCCAGCAGAAAAAAGTAAATTATTAAAAGAACGAGGTTATTTACAAAAAGAACTGTTTCTTGGCATTCGACCAGAGCATATTTATGAAAAATCTTCTGTAAATCCCGAACCGTTCTTCACAGCAATTGACGCAAATATTGAAGTATCAGAATTAACAGGTGCTGAGCTGATGTTACATGCGCAATTAAATGGTCAGCCTTATATCGCGCGGGTGAACTCCGATACAAAAATTACACAAGGTCAGGTCGCACATCTACTATTTGACATGTCACGCGTTCATTTCTTTGACTTAGAAACAGAGAAACGCATTCGTTAAGGTTAAAGCCTCTGGCGGATGCTACGGAAATCGTAAAGGTGTTCATATAGGATGTTAGCCGTTATCGCATCCATGCGATAACGACTAACCGACCTGCATCGGTAAAAACGCCACGTCCTGTGGCATTACCGAAATGACCGACATCGTGTCGTCCCTCATGTTGTTGCTGTCGCTTCGCTTTCGCACAGACAAAACACGTTGTTGCTGTCGCTTCGCTTTCGCACAGACAAAAACATGTTGTTGCTGTCGCTTCGCTTTCGCACAGACAAAAACACGTTGTTGCTGTCGCTTCGCTTTCGCACAGACAAAACACGTTGTTGCTGTCGCTTCGCTTTCGTACAGACAAAAACACGTTGTTGCTGTCGCTTCGCTTTCGCACAGACAAAAACACGTTGTTGCTGTCGCTTCGCTTTCGCACAAAAGACATCTGCAGGCCTAAGCATACAGTCGATTCCGGACACAAGTATGCCGAGGCATACTTGATAAATCCGCCCTTTCCCGTAGAAACCTGCGTAAATTTCACCTTCGTATCCTTTAACATTATTAATAGAAAAAGGCAGCAAACAAACTTTCATTTGTTTACTGCCTTTTGTTATTTTATCGCTGCTCCGTAAAGACCCGCTTCACCTTTATGAATGCTGCTTTCAATGATTTGCTCTTTCCCTGCAAAAGGTGTCCCTACAAAATGCTGCTGAATCGCTTCTTTAATATAGTCAATGATTTTAGGATGATGATTAAAAAAGCCTCCTCCTAAAACGATACAATGTGGATCAAGCAGAAAAATTATTTGCTGCAACTGTTTCTCTACGGATTGGACTAATGGCTCCAAAATCTTATCGACGATCGGATTTCCATTGTAGTAAAGTTCCATAATATCCTTCAATAATATCTCAGAATCACCGAGTAGCTTTCTCCCTAATTTTTCAATTGCTGGTCCAGCTACACTTTCTTCTAGTGTAGTTCCGTCATTATCGACAATACTAAAGCCAATTTCACCAGCTAATCCGGTTCCCCTTAAAAATTCACCATTGACAACCGTACAGCAAGAAATACCGGTGCTTAATGTAACATATACCATCGTTTCTTTGGAGAACTCTCTAGCTCGATATTCTCCCCATGTTGCTATATACACATCGTTGTCCATTTTAATATGAGCATGTGGGAACACTTCAGTTAAACGCGTACAAATCGGAAAGTTCTCCCAAGGTATATTATTTTGATAAACCGCGATACCTTTTTCAATATCAACGATACCAGGCACACCAATAGATACCTTTGAAATTTCATTAAAAGTAACTTCCTTTTCTGCACATAGCTGTGCAAAGCTATCAATCAAACAAGCAAATAAAGCTTCTCGATTTGTTTTATCACTAGCCACTTCTCTTGTGCTCAACAATTGCTGATGTATATCAAATAAAGCCGCTGCTAATTTTGTTCCACCTACGTCTGCTACTAAAATGTAACTCATCTTTTCACCGCCAATTTTCTTATCCCACATTAACGACCAGTAGTGTCTGATTGATTCGGGATAACTGGACGTTAATTACACAATAACTTTTACCTATTCACTGAATGAAGTGTTTCATTTAAAGGCTTACCACTTGCGTTAAATTACGTGGTTTATCTGGATCATAGCCTTTGAATATTGCGCGTTGATACGCTAACAACTGGAAATATGGAACTACTTCAACAAGTCGATTCAAGTCATCTATTTCTTCTGAAAGTCTAATGATTAAATCTGCTTCCAAGTCTGCTGATGCTATACCAATTACAGCAACAAAACCACCAAGCTTTTGAATATCTTTTATTAACGCTTGATCGAAGTCCTTGGTTTCGTTTTGTGTAAATAAAATAACAACCGTTTCTTTATCGACAATAGAAATTGGGCCGTGGCGGAATTCTAAATTAGAATAGCTTTCACATTCTGTTTGTGTCATTTCCTTTAGCTTTAACGTTGCCTCTTTAGCTAATCCGTTATAAGCACCTGACCCTAAAAAGATAAAGCGTTTTTTCGTTAAATCCTCTGTCACTAGCTTTAACTGCTCTCCATTGCCTAATGCCGTTTTAACAAGTGCAGGGATTTTTTCTAATTGTTTCATCAATTCAGCACGTTGACTAATCTTTGCCGCGTATAGTTGAAGCGCATATAACATATTAGAAAATGATTGCGTCATTACAATACTTTTTTCTGAAATATCGTTTAAGGCAATCACTTCATCTGCTACTTCAGCCAATGGTGTATCACCATTACACGTAACTGCCATTGTACGTATATTCTCTACTCCGTTCAAATGCTCCAATGCCATAATAATTTCAGAAGTTGTTCCTGAGCGTGAAATACCGATAATATTATACTTTTTATTTGATAGAATATGGGTATCCGTGTGTAAAAATAACTCAGATGCTGGGACTGCTACCGCTACTTCTCCTGTAGCCGATTGGTAATAACGTGCTGCTGCAATTGCTAAATAAAATGATGTCCCACATCCTGTGAAAAGAACTATGTCTACAGCATCTTCATTGAATTTAAGCGACTGAACAATCTCTTTTGTTTTACCTAATTGTTGAGCTTGTTTCATAATCTCATTATATGTGTGCATAAATAAAACCCCTATCTCTCTTTAATTTTAGTTATTTGTAGCTCTTTGATGAGACTTTGAACAGTCTCCTTTTGTACTTTCGCAATTTCTTTTTCGCCTGCATTTGCAGAGCCACATGCAACAGCCCATTTATATGCCTCTGTACAGTCCACACCTTCTGAAAGCTTATAGACAAGTCCTCCTAAAAACGCATCACCGCTACCAACTGTATTTACAACATTAATTTTCGGTGCATTTACTTGATAAACCCCTGAACGATTAACAAATAAAGCGCCTTTTTCGCCCAACGAAAAACATACATGCTCAATTCCTAAATCCTGTATTTTTTCACCAGCTTGAATTAAGTCGTCTTGTGCTACAGCCTGCTTCCCGATTAATTGAACAATTTCATCCTCATTAGGTTTAATAATAAAAGGTATTGCTTCAACGCCTTGCTTCAAAGCTTCTCCGCTCGTATCGAGAGCAACCCGAACACCTTTTTGTTTTAATAATCGAATAATCATTGCATAAGCAGCCATCGGTACACCCTTAGGTAGACTTCCTGAGAGCACGAAATATTCAGAACACTGCGTTTGGGTTTCAATCCAATTCAGCATTTCTTGCCATTCATGTTGGTGAATCGTTGGCCCGTCTTCTAAAAGCTCGGTCATTTCCTTCGTTTGCTTATTTGAAACGGTTAGGCAAATTCGACTTTCGCCTTCTATTTGAATAAATCCTGTTTGCATTTTCTCTTCTTTTAAAAGTGCCTTTATTTTTTCCCCATTTAGTCCACCAACGAAACCACCAACGAACACTTCACCACCTAGCGTTTGAATGACGCGTCCGACATTAATGCCTTTTCCCCCACCTTGCTGCAGCCTCTGCAATACACGATTTGTCTCACCAAGCATTAAAGAATTCATTTCATATACTTGATCAATGGCTGCATTTAAAGTTATCGTCGTAATCATTTTTGTAACATCACAATCTTTTGCTCTACTAACTCAATTAATGCCTCCCGTGCAGGAAGAAAATACTTTCTAGGATCATTTTCTGTCGGATTTTCTAAAAAGAAGGCTCTTAATTGCTCGGCAAATAAATCTTTTAGCTCTGTTGAAAAATTCACTTTCGCAATACCGCAATTTAAAGATTTACGTACGCTTTCTTCTGGTACACCTGATGCACCATGCATTACTAATGGCACATTTGTAGCACGGTGAATTTCCTGCAGTAGTTCGAATTGTAGCTGTGGTTCTTGCTTATACTTACCGTGTGCTGTGCCAAAAGCTGGCGCGAACGATTGGATACCTGTTTCATTCACAAAGCGTTCAGCTAGTTTAGGATCCGTGAAAAAGGCCATTTTTTCGTCAACCGTTACATCATCTTCTACACCACCAATTGTTCCAAGCTCTGCTTCGACAGGTACATTAATTGCACTTGCAGCATCTACAACTCTTTTCACAAGATTAATATTTTCCTTAAAAGGCAATGTAGAACCATCAATCATCACCGACGTATAGCCTGCTCGTAAACATTCCATTACAACTTTATATGACTCACCGTGATCTAAATGTAGGGCTACTGGTACTTTTGCTTGTTCAGCAGCTGTTTTGGCAAGCGCAATCATATAATGCATTTCTACATATTTATAAGTGCTTGAAGTCGTTTGTAAAATAACAGGTGCACCTACTTTCTCTGCTCCTACAATAACCGCTTTAATAATTTCCAAATTATGCGCCCCGAAAGCACCAATTGCATAATTATTTCTATAAGCGTCTTCTAACATTTCTTTCGTCGTTACTAGTGGCATAATCGAGTTCCTCCCTCAATGGGTTGTTGGTATGATTTATAGTATAAAAATTCAGATAACTTATGTGACATTATTAAAAACAATTATGTCAATGAGCTTAAAATGCCTATAAAGTATGAACTCACCGACAAAACAAATGGGTTGATTTCCGTTCCGACTGAGCACTTTCCAGAGTCGTCCGATTAGCAGTTTAGGCCAAAAGGATGTTAGGTACGAAGGCGTTATCACAGGACACGATACTTTTAGCCTTCGTTCCTCTATAAGTTTGAAGCAGAATCATCTCTGTGATTGCCAAGGAGTCGCTCAGTCTTGCACTCCAATCAAACACTACACTTAGCATGTATCTTTTAGCATGATATTCCATTTTTATAACGATAAACGGAACTTCTTCACGTCTGTGCGAAAGCAAAGTGTCAGAAGCAACGTAAGCGGAAAAAGCACTCGCCCCTCAGCGAGTAGTCAAAGAAACAGAAATAACCCACATTTTAAATACCAGCATTCACAAAGATTCCTTGGACTTTTTATTCTTTAACACTATAAAACTCATAGAGAGGAACTATGAGTTTAATTTAATTCTGTATAAAACCGGCAGCGATCGCCTCTTACTATTGAAATGCAAAATTCAACTGGCTTTCCTGAAGTATCAAATGCAGTACGTTCTAGTAATAAAGCGGGTTTTCCTGCCTCCGTTTTCAACAAATGCGCCTCATCTCTACTAATGAGAACAGGTTCGAAAGCTTCTTTTGCCCTCACAACGATAATGTCAAAACGTTGTGCTAATAGGCTATACAAGGAAGAGGAACTAACCTCATGTAATATTTCACTATCCTTGATGATACTTTTAGGTAAAAATGACGATTCTAAAACAATTGGTTCATTATCGGCAAAACGTAAGCGTTTCATTTCAATGACTTGTTCATCTTCACCTAATTCAAGACTGTGTCTAACCTTTGTTGAAGGGAATACTTCCTGAATCTCAAGTACTTCATCTCTTGGGTTTAGACCTTTTTCTTGAAGCACACGACTAAAACTATAAAAACCACCCAGCGATTGTTCAAACCTTGGCTTCGCAACAAAAGTTCCTTTCCCTTGAATGCGGTATAATTTTCCTTCTTGTACTAATTCTTCTATTGCTTTCTTTGCAGTATTTCGACTGACGCGAAACATCTCCATCAATTGATTTTCAGAATCAATTTTATCCTCTGGCTTCCACTCACCCGATTGAATCTTAGCAGATAATCTTTGTTTCAATTGATGATATAGCGGGATTACACTAGCTTGATCTAACGGTTTCATCTTCTACTCATCCTTCTCCTAGGTTTTGTTATCAATATATCATCTAATCAAAAAGATGCCTATCGATATATCAATTCTTTTCAAAGGCAAGATTCCCTAAGCAAAAGGTTTTCTCTATTTCTCCCTCAGCATTAAGCCAAACAACATCTGCATCTTTCCCTACAGCGAGAGAGCCTTTACGATCAGAAACTTCTAAATGGATTGCTTGATTTAGAGAAACGAGACGAACTTGTTCGATTAGTGAAAGTGTCAGCCACTCTTCTATGTTTTTTCTTGCTGTATTCATATTCAACACACTTCCTGCTAAGGAGCCTGTTTTACGTTGAATACAGCGATTATCAAACACTTCTACTTCTTCGCCACCTAATGTATAAATACCGTCTGGCATTCCCTTTGCACGCATACCATCAGTAATGACAAGCATGCGATTCAAACCTTTCATTTTACGAATCATCAACAGCAAATCTTTATGAAAATGTATATTATCTGGAATCAGTTCAACATAGACATCATCTTCTAATAGCACTGCCCCTACAACACCTGGTTCGCGATGATGAATGCCTCTCATTCCATTAAATAGATGGGTTGCATGTGTAATACCTGCTCTTATGGCACAGATAGTCATATCATAGTTAGCATCGGAGTGACCAATAGATGCGATCACATCTTTACTTTTCAATGCCCGAAGTAATTCAAAATTCACATCTTCCTCTGGTGCAAATGTAACCAAGCGAATTAATTGATTTGACTTGTCGTATAAATCATTAAATTGCCTAGCATTTGGTTTTAAAATTGATTCCTCTGGCTGCGCTCCCTTTTTTGATCGATTGATAAATGGACCTTCCAGGTGAATTCCTAACATTTCAGCTACCGCAGTAGGCTGTTCTTTGTTATAAAACGCAAGTGCTTCGATAGCAGCTTCAATTTCTGACATAGGGCTTGTCGTCGTTGTTGCTAAAAAGGCTGTTACACCTTCGCTTGCTAAATATTTTGCAATTTTTGCATAATCAGCAGGGGCGCCATCCATAAAGTCATGCCCTAAAGCACCATGTACATGTATATCGATCATCCCGGGAATAATATAGCCTTGTTGCTGACAATCAATAATATTGTCAGACGATATCAATGGAGGGCAATTATTCATTTGATCGATTACTGCAATTTCCCCATCTACCATTTGTAAAAAACCATTCGCTAAAATGCCATCTTCCATCACAATATTGGCATGAATGATCCATGTCTTGTTCATGAAGTCACCCCTTCATTGGGATAATGCTCTGATTTTATTTGTGCTTCAGCTTCCGTTTTCTTTTTGAAAATATGCGATGACATCCAAGATAAAAATAAAGCTGTTAAACTAACGCCGAAAAACGGCAATAATCCTGGAATCCAACTAAAAATGCGATATAATACGGCAATCCCTGCAATAGAGCCGATCATTTGAAGTGGGTATGCTACGCTAAATAATATCGAAACAGCAAAGTAACGGATGGATGGTAGCTCATAATGAGCGTAAATTTGAAAAATATTCAATACCATAATGCAAAATAGAATACTAATCGTTACAAATAAGGTAAGCAATAGTAAACCTATCATCCCATGAAACGACGAAATTATCTGGAAATTAATTGTTAAAAAGTAGCCGATACCTAAAATAACAATACCTATTTTATTCGATGAAATAAACTCTATTTTATATGTCTTCCAATATGTTTTGACAAGTAGTTTTAAATCGTCCTCCCCTTGCAACCTTTTACGTAATGTTGTAAACATCGCAACAGTTGCGGGAGTAATTCCGAATAAAATAAGTCCAAGTAAGGTTAAGCCAATCCACATTAACTGTAACACTGCTAACAATGTTATTAACTCAACTGTCCAGTATAATTTCCCTTTCCATCCTTCAAATTTCATTTACTTTGCCTCCCTACAATAGAAATCCATGCACGACTAAATTCGCCGCGTATGTCTCATTCTTATCCCACATTAACCGGCAGTCAGGCATCTGCATCAAAAGAATAAATAAATTGAAGCTCAACTGCCAGTAAATGTTCGATTAGTTCCAGACAATAGGTTGTTGGTCACACAAGCGTTTTCATAGGAAGTGAGAGTTTTAGCTTGTGTTCTTTTATCATTCAATGAGATGACACCGACTGTATGAAGCTACACTTTATTTTTTTGTACGATCATATGCTGCTTGAGCTACTTCCATATATTTCTCTAAGCCCATCTTCTCAATTGTTTTCTTATAGTCATCCCAATTGTCGAAGCTTGTCTTACCTGTAATAAAGCTTGCTGTCATCTCATCCACATATGTTTGAATGTCTGTTAAAATAGCTGACACTTGATCATTTTCCTCTAATGTGAAGTTCAAACCTGGAATAATGTCTTCATCTTTCAATGCATATGGCATTACTTGCTTAGCATTGTTAATTGAATTTTCTTTAGCTTCTGCCCCTTGGAAATACTTTTGTGTAACGATTCCAGGGTAGTAACCACCTGGCCATGTTAGGTAGTCACTTATTGCTTGATCTAAGTTTTTACCATCAGGGTTGTTAGTAAGGTT
This sequence comes from Lysinibacillus sp. NPDC093216, assembly GCF_050280325.1. Taxonomy (NCBI): domain Bacteria; kingdom Bacillati; phylum Bacillota; class Bacilli; order Caryophanales; family Bacillaceae; genus Lysinibacillus; species Lysinibacillus sp. NPDC093216. The sequence continues at coordinate 257,049 of NZ_JBNNVB010000003.1, forward strand.
ATCTACATACTTTACATTACCAGCTGCATCTTCCTCGTAAGTTACACCATTAAAGCCCATGAAGAACATTTTTGTTCCCTCATCACCGTATAAATGGTCAATCCAACGTACCATCGCTTCAGGGTTTTTCGCTTTATCTGTGACAACAAACATTCCTAAATTACCAAGACCGTTAGACATCGCTGTATATTGACGATCTCCATTAGGGCCTTCTAATACATGCGCACCCACATAACCATCTAATTTGAACAATTCTTTCGGATCTACTTCACTTAGCATACCGAAAGTCCCTTTACCTGCTTCAGCAGCGAATTTTTGAGGCTCTGTTGTGAAAACATCTTTATTGATTAAATCCTCGCTATATAATTTGTTTAAAAATTCAAGCAATTGTTTATATTCGTCTGTTGTTGGAACGAAGCGGAATTCTTCAGTTCCTTCTTTAAAGTCTAAATTAGGATTCATCGTTCCTTGTTTGTTCAAGCCGAATGAACCTCTTAAATAATCAATAAATTGCTTAATTCCATAACCAGATCCCCACCCTTGCTCGTCCTGTTGACCGTTACCGTTTGGATCGTTTTCTTTAAATGCTTTAAGCACTTTATATAAATCTTCTGTCGTTTCAGGTGATTGTAAGCCTAGTTTATCTAGCCATTGCTGATTGATCCATGGTGCTCCTACACGAAGCGACTCAAACTTTGGATCATAGATTGTTGGGAAACCGTAAATATTTCCATCTGCCATCGTAATACCTTGCTTTACAGTCGGGTATTCTTCTAAAAGCTTTTTGAAATTCGGTGCATATTTATCAATATAATCATTTAATGGTAGGAATACGCCTTGCTGACCATACTTGATTAAATCAGTTCTTGAGAATGCCGATGCAAAGAAAATTTCAGGATAGTTCCCTGCTGCTAAAAGTAAGTTCTTTTTATCTGCTAATACTTCTGTTTGAACTGTTGTCCAATTAATATGGATGTTAGACATTTTTTCATATTCTTTCCATAGCATTAAGCTATTCCAATCTTGTGAAGCAAAAAACTTAGCTGCAAATCCATCTACTTCAATTTTTTCTTTAGCAATGGGCATCCCCGTAGCATTCACATTGTCGGCGTTGCCACTTGTACTTGCTTTATTTTCTTTATTATCTGAACAAGCTCCTAAAATACTAGCTGCTAACATCATAGTTGCTATCAAACCATATACACGTTTCTTTTTCATCGCCATTTAAATCGCTCCTATTCTTTAACCTTTTAATGAACCAATCATGACACCTTTTACAAAATATCTTTGTAAGAACGGATAAAGCATTAGCATTGGTAGGTTGGCAATGATTAAAACAGCATATTTCAACCCTTCAACGCTAAGTTTTTGAGCTAGAAAGCTTTCTGAAGTTGCTTGAATCATATCATCGGCTTGTCCTTGAATTAAGATTTGTCTAAGTATAAGTTGGAGCGGAAACTTGCTTTGGTCTTGTAAATAAATTAAAGCTTGAAAATACGAGTTCCAATGGCCTACTGCGTAGAATAAAACCATTACTGCCATAACAGGGAATGATAGCGGCAGTACAATACTCCATAAAATTCGAAAGTTTCCTGCTCCATCAATCGTTGCGGATTCCTCTAATTCATGAGGAATCGATTGGAAGAATGTCCGCATAATAATAATGTTCCATACAGCAACAGCATTCGGAATAATCATGACCCAAAATGTATTAATCATGCCTAAGTCACGAATTAATAAGTATGTTGGTATTAACCCTCCACTGAAGAACATCGTGAATACCATAAATGCCATAATGAAACCTTTTCCTTTCAAATCTCTACGTGAAAGAGGATAGGCTGCACAAATTGTCATCACAACATTCAATACCGTTCCGAAAAATGTGTACTTCAATGTATTGATAAATCCATTAATAATATCTGGATTTTGAAATACCTTTTTGTATGCTTCGACAGTAAATTCCCTCGGCCATAACCACATATCACCTGAGATAACATACTGCGGATTACTTAATGAAGCACTTAATACAAAAAGCAATGGGTAAAGAACGATAATCGCAACAATTGCTAAAAAAATATAATTAAAGATTGTAAACGCTTGATCGCCTTTCGATTCTTTCAATTTCACCACTCCTTTACCATAGGCTTGTATCACTTACTTTTTTCGCTATTTGGTTTACCATAATGAGAAGGATAAAGTTAATGATAGAGTTGAATAAACCTACAGCCGCTGAAAAGCTATACTGCGCTTCTATAATCCCGCTTCGATAAACAAAGGTTGAAATGACGTCCGAAGTCGATATATTTAAATCATTTTGCAATAAAAATACTTTTTCAAATCCAATTGCCATAACTGATCCTACGTTCAAGATAAATAAGATAACGATTGTTGGCATAATCGCCGGGATGTTAATATGAATAATTCTCTGAAATTTTGATGCCCCATCCATCATTGCTGCTTCATGCTGCGCTGGATCTACCGCCGATAACGCTGCAATATATATAATGGAACTCCACCCCATTGTTTGCCATACGTCTGATAGTACATAGATTGACTTAAACCATGCTGGCTCCGAAATAAAATCAATCGGCGTACCACCAAACAACGTAATAACTTGGTTAATCATCCCGTCTGACTTTAAGAAAAGTAACAACATACCTACTACAACTACTGTTGATAGAAAATGCGGTGCATAAATAATTGTCTGTATAAACTTTTTAAACCGAAGACTTTTCACTTCATTTAACAGTAATGCAATAATAATCGGTACAGGGAAAGATACTAGTAACGTAAATACACCAATTCCTATTGTATTTTTAATTAATCTCCAAAAATAATAACTATCAAAGAAGCGTTCAAAATGCTTAAAACCTACCCATGGGCTACCAGTAATCCCCTTTGTAGCAATAAAGTCCTTAAAGGCAATTTGCAAGCCGTATAACGGATAATAATGGAAAATCAAAAAGTAAAGGATGACAGGGACTAATAATAAATAAAGCTCCCAATTTTTCCTGATAGATTTCTTCCACTCTACCCAGTGATTCCTCTTTACTTTTGATTGCTTTTTGAACAAACGCTTTGTTTTAAATGGCTTTTCTTCAACAGTTGTTTCATCCAAAAGCGTCATACATACACCCCCTATTTATCAATGCTGTAGAATAGTAGATTCCTGTGAAATTTCAACAACTCTTCCCCCATTACGGAGTGATTCCGTTGCTGCACAGCCAACTGCTACGCTCATACGACCAGCAAATGGAGTTGTTAAAGGCTCTTTATTGTAAAGTATTAGCTCTACGAAATCTTGCGCAATTTTAGGATCTGCTCCCCCATGGCTTCCTTCCTCGGGTTTCATTTCATAAACAACATCACTAAGCTCTTCCCAGGAATTAGATTTACGCGTCTTCAAATAAATTTTATTGTTTACATCATCATTTTCGATACGCCCTTTCGTACCGATAAATGTATAATTTCGTGAATAATCTGGGGTGAAGTGACATTGTAAATAGGAAGCTTTTATACCACCCTCTAATTCCATAATGAGCATGTTATTATCCTCAACATCAATTTCTTCTCGGAACGCACATTCCGTGAATGTATGTGGGACGTATTCTGGACATGTTTTTTTCTGATCACATGTCGGACATGTTAACGTATTTGGTTTATCTCCACCGTAATAATCTAAGCTACCAAATGCAGATACTTTCGTCGCATGTTTTCCAGAAATCCAATGAATCACATCTAAATCATGTGAGCCTTTTTGCAGTAATAGAGATGTTGTATTTTTGGAATTACCGTGCCAATCATGATAATAGAAGTAACCGCCAAAGCCAACAAAGTGGCGGACCCAAATGGCTTTTAATTCTCCAATAGCACCTGAATCGATTAAGCCTTTCATCGTTTGATACATCCCCATATATCGCATATTAAAACCGACCATTAGATGCTTCCCTGATTTTTTCCATATATCTAAAATTCGATCGCAACCCTCCACTGTAATCGCTAAAGGTTTTTCAGCATATACGTGCTTTCCTGCTTCTAAACAAGTAATAATATGTTCTTCATGTAAATAATCCGGTGATAAAACTGCAATAGCATCAATATCGTCTCTTGTTAGTAATTCCTTATAATCCTTCGTTAAAAATAAAGGTGTTTCAAATTTTTCTTGAAATTTATCTAAACGTTCTTGAGAAATATCAGCCAAAGCAACAATTTCTGATTCTCCATCAGGCTTATGCCAATATTGAGCTAAACCTCCTCTTAATCCAGCTCCAATTACTCCAATGCGTACTTTCTTCATTGATTTTCCCCCTTTAAAAATCTTGCATTCAATTGTATTAAGTAAACGTTTACATTTGATACTGATTTTAAAAATCATCCACAACAACACAACTACATGTCAACACGTTGTAGGTACAAGTTAGATCGAAATAGTATAGTGAATATTCCAAAAATTACGCTGAAATAAATATATAATTCTAACCATAAATATGTCAATACCCCAAATTTAGTCATATTATATAATTTTTTTGCTATTAATCTCTTCGAAAAAAGTTGACTCATCTGCGAATACAGAATATTCAATACATCTCTAAAAGCTCAACCCTCTCAGTATAAAAGATATAATTCCCTCACAATAAACCAAAATTTCTAACTTATAATGGTCATCAATAGATTATATAATATAACAACAGGGATATTATCCCACTTATTATACATTACATAATATTTGTGGATATTTTATCTAAATCGATTACACTAAACATAAGATAAAGTGAAACTCTAATTGGTGGCGTTTCTTCATCCTCCACCGATTATTAGTCTTCACCAATCGAGATTTTCCAGACGGTACCAGAAAAATTACTGCCCGTTAATATAGGATCAACCGAAAGGAGTTGCAACATGGAAGAAATCTTGACGATTACGAATTTGACGAAGCGTTATGGTAGTAAGGAAATATTAAAAGGAATCGACTTGCACGTCTCGCGAGGTGAAATAATTGGTTATATCGGTCCGAACGGTGCAGGTAAAAGTACCACTGTCAAAATCATTTTGGGGATCGAAGGCGATTACGGTGGAGAAATTAAGCTTTTCGGGGAGAATATTGGAAAAGACAGCATTGAATATAGACGGCGTATTGGCTATGTACCAGAAATAGCAGATGTTTATGATAATTTATCTGGTTACGAGTATTTAACCTTCATCGGCCAGCTTTATGGCCTTGAATTAGAAGTCGTTGCTGATAAATCAAAATCCTTAATGGAATTGTTTGGTGTTGGTGAAGCGTATCATTCAAGGATATCTTCTTATTCAAAAGGGATGCGGCAAAAGCTATTAATTATCGCTAGCCTTATACATAATCCCGATTTGTTATTTTTAGATGAACCGATCAATGGATTAGATGCGAATAGTGTGATGATCTTTAAAGAGATTTTGATTCAACTAGCTGCCCAAGGAAAAACAATATTTTATTCCTCTCATATTATGGATGTTGTCGAAAAAATCAGTAGTCGCATCATCCTGCTGAATGATGGGAAAATCGCTGCCGATGGGACATTTGCCCAACTACAGGCAGACAATACCGAAGGAACTCTGGAAAAGATTTTCAACCAATTGACAGGCTTCCATGATCATCAGGAAATTGGTGAGAAATTCGTTTCTATTGTGCAAGAGGTATGATCATGAAAGATTTCAAAACGCTTCAGCTACTTGATAAGATTCAATTTGTTTTTGTGAAAATGGGCATCGATTACGAGATCATGAGAAAGATCCTCCATATTAAACTAACAATGGATGAGCGTAAAGTACCGACCATATTTAACCAAGCATCAAATAAAAACAACAAAAAGCAAAAGAATGGCTACATCAAATCTTTATGGATTTATGTTTTAATGGGACTTATGTTGGTTCCTTTTATGGGATTTGGTCAAAACTATCTTTTCCAGATGAGTATTGCTTATGCAATGATTATTTTTATCATCATGACAACATTGATTTCTGATTTTTCTTCAGTACTCTTGGATGTACGGGACAGAAGTATCCTATCAACCAAGCCTATCTCTGCTAAAACGATCAATGCGGCCAAATTTATGCATATTTTCATTTACTTGACGTATTTAACTATTGCATTCACTGCCATTCCCCTTATGGTGGGCCTATTTAATCAAGGGATTGTATTCTTCATTTTAACTGTGCTCTTACTCGTTTTAATTAATGTTTTTATTGTTGTATTAACCGCTATTTTATATATTGCTATTTTAAGATTCTTTGATGGAGAAAAGCTGAAAGACATCATCAATTATGTACAAATCGGCTTATCATTAATGATGATGATTGGCTATCAAGTTCTTATTAGATCCTTTGAATTCGTTAATTTTGATATGGCGGTAGTGTTTCATTGGTGGAGTATTTTTCTAATTCCTATGTGGTTTTCCGCTCCTTATGAACTATTGCTAAACGGTAACAACTCTTTATTTACAGTGGTGTTCAGTATATTTGCTGTTGTCATGCCAATCATCTCGATATGGCTTTATCTAAAGCTGGTTCCAACCTTTGAACGTAATCTACAAAAACTATTAAACACAAGCAAATCGAAAAAAGAGAAGAACAATCGATTTAAGACCCTTTTGTTAACAATCATTTGTAGAACTCATGAAGAAAGAGCTTTCTACCGTTTCGCTTCTCTTATGATGAAACAAGAGCGAGAGTTTAAACTGAAAGTATATCCATCTTTAGGATTTTCTTTTGTCATTCCATTTATTTTTATGTTTTCTTTTTCAAGGTCCGAAATTGTTGATTATGCCGTTAGCATGGGCTATTTAAATATTTATTTCAGCATGCTAATTATTCCGTCAGCTGTGCTTTTGCTTGGACATTCAGGAAAATATAAAGCGGCTTGGATCTATAAAGTCTTTCCAATTATAGATTATACAAACTTGAAAAAAGGCACCTTAAAAGCCTTTTTGATTAAGTTGTATATTCCATTGTATATTTTTCTAAGCATCATTTTCTGCTTCATTTATGGTACGAGAATTATCCCAGATTTATTAATTGTTTTAGTAGCAAGCTGCATGTTCACCGTCATTTGCTACATCGGCATGGGAAGCGTAATTCCTTTCACAAAGCCTTATAATGAAGTTGGCGATGCCCAGAGCTGGAAAACCCTTATATTGCTTATCCCATTAGGTGTTCTGGCGGCACTGCATTACTTCCTGACTACTCATACTACTTATGGAGCAATCATTTACTTATTCATGCTTGTCATCACGAATTTCGTTCTATGGGAGCTTGCTTTTAAGCGTACGAAAACGGCTTGAGCCTGAGCTCAAGCCGTTTTATTTTAAAAAGCTTTTCTCTCATATATACGAATAGATAGTAGCCACGACCCAATAAATAAAATAATAACCGTAATGCTAGCTACAAAATACATTTGCGTTTCTTGTAGAGTCAAGAACTTTCGTGTTAGTTCTCTTAATATATCATTTATAGGAACTAGTAAACTAATTGTTAACATATAAATACCAAATAAAACACCTGAAGCAATCAATAAATATTGCGTTTTAAATTTATAGGAGATTGGAAACATGAATGATATAGCGACCATAACTAGACCAATAATAAGCAACATTTCTTTCCAAATAAAAAGATCACCTTTTCCATTTATGAGGAAATCCCCCACATAAATCATGAAAACAAATAATGTTGTAAATATCAGTGAACCTATATATTTTGAACTGACAATTTCCTTTCTCGTATATGGCAGAGAATTGAGCAAAATATTAGCATTGTCTTTTTCATCGTAAGCGAAAGCATTTAGTATATATATTACACTATAAAGAAATCCCAAAAATATTAGGGGTACACCTGCCAATAAGTAGATTATTATAGTAGCAATGTAAAATAAAATTAATTTCTTTTGTATTAAAACATCCTTAAGTATAAGGTTAATCATCCAATTACCTTCCTTTTTTCGTATATTACATACTATCTTCGAGGGTAGACCTTTTCACAATAACCGCATCTCTAAATATATTCATCACACGAATTTAGCAGCTGTCTCCATCACTCATCCTCTGAATACAATAGTGTGAGCATTTCTTTGAGCTCTGCTAAGCCAATGTTCATTTCTTTAGCATTTTGAATGGCAATCAATAGATTTTCTTCGATTACTTTTACTTTTCTTTCTCTCATCATTTCCTTATTTTGTTCTGAGATGAACGAACCTTTCCCCACAATAGAATAAATAAATCCGTTTTTCTCTAGCTCTTCATAAGCGCGTTTTGTTGTAATAACGCTAATTTCTAAATCCTTTGCAAGCTGTCGCATAGACGGCAATGACTGCCCCTCTTGTAATTCACCTGATAAAATTAGCTTTTTAATTTGAGTATAAATTTGCTCATAAATCGGTTCTTTTGAACTGTTGGAAATAATAATTTGCATGCAAATACCTCTTCTTTATTTTTATGTGATCAGCACAGAAGACGATGGTTATTCCGTTAGCATGAGCAGTTTTTATTTCAGCATGCTTTCGTCAGTTGTACTTATGCTTGGACATTCAGGGAAATATAAAACAATTTAGATTTATAATGTCTTTCCACATAAAGATTACATTGTCTATTGTTTAGAGTATAATTTTCTGCCTCATGAAAATAATGTTTAGCCCATTTGTACACTTTTATTTGTTACATCGACATCGGAAGTCAAGGTCGACGATACTCAGATTTTATTATATGGGACTTTTTGTTTAAGCGTACTTAAATAGCTTGAGCCTACATCAACGGGCTCAAGCTGTTTTATTTCAAAAAGCCTTTCTCGTATATATACGAATAGATAGTAGCCACGATCCAATATATAAAATAATGATCGTAAGGATAGTTACGAAATACATTTGTGTTTCTTGTAAGGTCAGAAACTTTTGAGTCAGCTCTCTTATTTCACCAAATAAATTAGGAATAAAAAAAGTAGTTATTAGCAGCAAGATACCGACTAAAGCACTTGCAACAATTGGCAAATTTTTCGTTTTAAATTTATAAGAAATTGGAAACATAAATGAAATAGCGACCATTACAAGACCAATAATAAGCAGGATTTCTTTCCATAAAAACATTATCGCTTTTCCATTTAAGAGGAAGTTGCTACTATAAATGATGAATATAAACGCTAGTGTAAATACAAGAGAACCTATATATTTTGAACTGACAATTTCCTTTCTCGTGTAAGGTAGCGAATTAAAAAGGATATTAGCATTATCTTTTTCATCATAAGAGAAACTAGTCATTATAAATGATATACTAAATATAAACCCGAAATACAACGGGGAACTCATACTTCCCAATAAAAGGATTATTATAATAGGAATGTACAGTAAAATTATTTTCTTTTGTATTAAAACATCCTTTATTATTAGATTAACCATCCCATTACCACCCTTTTTTCGTATAGTACATAATATCTTCAAGCGTTGGTTTTTCCATAATAACAGAATCCCCAAATATGTTTGCCACACGATTTTTATCCGCTGTCAATGCCTCAAAGCCTGTGTTCGTTTTTCGAATTGCAACAAACTCTCTTTCCGTTTCCTGATCCAATAAATTCAACGTCCCTTTGACAATGGCATATTCCTCTTCAATCTTATAAAATTCCTTCGTGAATATATGTTCACCGTTATGAACAAAGGTAATATAATCCGCAACTCGGTCTAAATCTGTTGTTATATGTGTCGAGAAGAAAATCGTTTTATCTTCATCTTGCATCAATTCATGTAGAATATTTAGTAACTCTCTACGAAATATCGGATCGAGCCCCGCAGTTGGCTCATCCATAATAATTAATTCTGCATGATGAGCTAGAGCTATAGCTAACGAAGCTTTCATCTTCATCCCCTTTGAAAAGGTCTTCATATTTTTGTTCAGTGGTAGTTCGAACTGAGTAACATAACGTTGAAAAGCATCATCATCCCAGTTTTTATAGGCTGGTTTAATAATCCTTTTCATATCCTTTAACGTTACATATTCATAAAAAACATTTTCATCATAGACAAAGCCAATACGTTCCTTTATTTCTTTTTCATGCTTTTTATAATCCATCCCAAACACTGAAACAGTACCACTATCTTGCTGTAGCAAGTTCATAATCAATTTGATTGTTGTAGATTTCCCTGCACCATTTCCCCCGATAAATCCGGTTACGAAGCCCTTTTTTACGTTAATAGAGAAATCCTTTATCTGAAATCCCTTAAAAGATTTATGAACATGCTGTAATTCAATGACATTTTCCATCATCCATCCTCCGTTTGCAATAATGTAAGCATTTCCTTGAACTCTTTAAGGTAACACTCTAAATAATGTATATATACTTTATATACAATATATACACAGCGGATATATTTTGCAAGTAATAAATTATTATTAAAAATAAAAAACGAAAACATGAGATTGTTAAATCACAATCTCATGTTTTCTGTTTTTAATTATTTAGCTGATAATACTGCCATTTATGACCCCTAATTAGCTTTAGCTAACTATTTAATTGGAGCATTATTAATCGTTGATAATACTTCATTCACCTCGAAGATTTTCCCACGAATATCGGTAATGCCGAAACTTGTTAATCGTTCTGAATGCATATTTAAATATTTCTCAGCATCTGTTTTAGTTTTAAATAAATATATTCCACCGGATTCTTTAGTCGCAGCATTCTCAGTCCAAATCTTCCAAATCATACCTGACTCTTCGTTAATACTTTTCGCTAAATCTGCAAATGCTTCGGACATTTCTTCACCGAATGGCCCGTCCATTGGAAAATCAACTTGTAATAAATATTTCATGATTAAAACCCCCACTTTGATTTTTTCCATAACAATTAGTAATTTTTATGGTCCTTCACCCTAGCGTGTGGTTGATTTCCGTTACGACTGGGCGCTTTCTTGGGGGCGTCCAGTCGTAACGGAAATCAACTTATATAAATGGCATACGTTTTAACAAATAGCATACACAACTTTTGATGATGAACCTAATGATTTAAACTCTCTATATATTTTTCTGACTCATCCGCTATTCGCTTAAATTCAATATCATGAATATAGTGTGAGCAATCAAATTTTATTAATGTGCCATTTTTATGTTTACTGATGAACTCCTTTTGAAATTCATTCCACTCATCTTCATTCCACCCTGTCCCTTGACCGTTTGAAGTGAACAAAAGCATTGGAACATTTGAGATTTCAGCCGCTCCTACCTTTTCGGCATTTTCCTTAATATGATTAATTTCATTCACCATATTTTTAGTTACTGTTCTACGATAAAAAATTACTTTATACAATTCTTTTTCCTCATCTGTCAAAGTCCCATATTTGATGGCATCACTTTCAGAAAGGCCCGGAATCCATCTAGTAATACCAATATTATCAGCAAAGGCACTTAAATGAACTAAAGGCATATTTATATCATAATCTTTATATGCAGCAGGAACAGCCATATCCAACCCTATAATTGCTTTAACTTCATTCTGATAGACTTGAGCCCAATACAATGCCTCAATACCAGACATAGAATGAGGAAATAAAATATATGGTCCTTCAACATCTGATTTTAATAGAGCTTCTCTTGTTTCTTGTAAAATAGTATCAATCTCACGCTCAGAATCTGTAATGTCACTAAAGCCATAACCTGCCTTTTCAACGACAACGATTTTATATTTATCGCTTAACAATGAATATAATGATTTAAAATCTAAAACAGGTGAGCTTGTGCCTCCCCCAGACATAAATACAAGCGTTTCTTCTCCATTTCCTTCTACGTACACATGCATTTGATGTCCATTAACTTCTACCATTTTTCCTGTTGGCGTAAATAATTTTTCTTCCTTTGATAATTTTATTTGATTAATAATATAACTTGTCGTAATGATCAAGAAAAGTATCGCTGTAATAATTGAAAAAAGCATCATGATTCGTTTAAACACTGTCTTTCAACCACCCCTCTTAAGATTTTTACTATCCATCAAAACTAACAGAAGGCATCATGGCTTTTAAAGTTCCAAAAGGTACTCGATAAACTGCAACTTTTGCCCATTCATTTCGAACGCATTATCATCTATACACACTTGTTTAAAGCCATTCTTTTCAAGAACCCTTTGAGATGCAATATTATTTGTTGTTGTTTTTGCTTTAATCTTTTTGACACGGATTTCAGTTTCTAATAGTAGCTTTAAGGCTCAAGCCCCTATTCCTCTTCCTCCATATTCTTGTCCCACTCTGTAACCGACTTCTGCTATATCATTCGTTGTATCTATATCTACTAAATTAATTCTTCCGATAATATTGCCCGAGTTATCTCTTATTAAGTAGAATTTTGATTTTTCTTCCTGTTGTTCTGCTAAAAGCTCTTTATGTCTTATTTTAAACGTTTCAAAATTATAATAATCTTCTCCACGACTAGGTACCATTTGTTCAAAGAATTGTCTATTGTTCTTTTCGAACTGATACAATTCTTCTGCGTCACATTCTTGTAAGCTATTAATTGATATTTCCAAGCAACTCAACCCCTCGTTCTGAATAATATGTATTGTAATCCATATTTAAGAAAACAAACTCTTTATGATATCCTACCGAAAAGTTTGTTTATAATCTATCGGAATCCCAAGATGAAGAAATATGTATAACGACTCGAATAAAGAGAAAAAATCACCCCTCTAAATCTTTCAATCGTCTTCGAATAGTAGCTTCCGAAACGCGAAGAATTCGTGCAATTTCTCGATTACTTTTGCCAGCATCCTTTAAATGCTGCAATTGTAATTCATTTATAGCTACTTTAGGTCGTCCATTTGAATTTCCTCCACGCCATTCCTTATTTTTCTTTTTACTTCTCAAAAATTTCCCCAGCATTTTCTCACCTTCTCATGCGTCATAACTCTAAATTATCAGTTATAAAGCTTTATTGTAAAAAAAGAAAGCAGATTTATATCTACTCTCTTGATTGTTTAGGAAAAATATAAAAATAAAAAACAAAACCAATGATAATTGCGGGTGGTAAAGCAATTCCTATATTTTGTACAAATGCACTTGCAAGTAGTTTTAAAATCTCAATAATATCTTTAGATAAAATGTTTTGATACTGTTCTGCACCTGTCAAACCTTTGATCATTAAAGTTACAGCAAAAATAATGATATAACTAATTAAGCTATAATTAATACTTAACTTTATTTTTTCTTTATCATCGTTCTTTTCCTCTAATAGCAATGTTTCCACACTGATATCTAGAACCTCCGATATTTTCAGCATATTTCTCTTACTCGGATAACCATTCCCAAGTTCCCATTTGGATATAGACTTATCACTTACTTCTAAAATCTCAGCTAGTTCTTGTTGGGTGATTCCTTTCTCTTCTCGATATCTTTTTAGTTTTAAACTTAAAATATTTTTCTCCATTTTACCATCCTCCCATTACCTTAATTTATGGTTATTATCACATACTGGAATTTCTATTAACAGGAATTTTCAAAAATAGAGAAAAATAGACCACAATATAAAAATGCGACAAAACTCATTAAATAGGTTTTTGTCGCATTTTTTATTGGAAATCCATCTGAAATTACCATAAAACTTATATATTCTTTTTCGAAAACTCAGTATGCAACAAACTATAGATCAACATATCTTTACATTCTCCAGTAACACTATGGCATTCAAATTGTCTTAAGCAACCTTCTTCCTTAAAGTTGAATTTCGACAATAGTTTCTTTGAAGCTATATTTTCCTCTGTAACAATTGCCTGTATTCTTACTAAACCTAACTGATCAAATCCTATTGATAATACTGCTTTAACAGCTTCCGACATAATACCTCGATGCCAATATTCTTCAGATAATTCATAACCAATTTCAGCTCGTTTGCCTTCAAATTCACTTAAAAAAATAGTACCAATAATTTCATCGGTTTCTTTGTTAGCAATAGCAAAACGAATAATCCAACCTTCATCATAGCCTTTGTTCCAAAAATTAATTACTTCATAACTTCTTTCTAGAGTTTCTGGTCCATTCCAATCAAGATAACGATATACATTTTCATTTGAATAATAATTGAATAACGTAGGAGCATCCTCCAACTTCAACTTTCTTAATTTAATGCGCTCAGTTTGTACTGATGGAAAAGAGGTCCCTAATACTTTGGTAAAATTCATTTTTTTCTCTCCTTTTTTGAATGAATATCAAAATAAACTAAAGATGGAAATTCACAAGAAGCTGATTAAATTATACCCAGCCTAGATTGCCTGAAAAAACCTCATACATATTTCATAAAAGAAAATAAGCCAATGTGGTCAAAAACCACACTGGCTTATACTATTCTATTCTTCTTCTTTTCTCTTTTAATACAATTCTTTGGATACTCTTCGAAGACAAATAATATTTTTCACCTAAAGTAGCCGTGTCCGCTCCCGTTAGATAATCGTTATAAATATTACAGTCTCTTACACCCAATTCTTTTCTTGTAGCAGTATTGGATCCCCAGTCTTTTTTATGTTCTGCTCTCCGCGGTATATAAATATATTCACCATCAACATATTCTTGTATTAACTCTAGCAACTCAGCTGGTAGAATATGCTTTGCTTTTTTATAGCTCATAATTGCACTCCTAAATTTAATATTTTTTTAGGAAGAGCAAAGGCTATTTAATTTATCCTATATTGCAATAGCCTTTGCTATGCAAAAAAAGTATACCTTCTCATCAAACAATCCCCCCTTGTATTTCTGTAATTTTATCAATACTATACCATATAAGGTTCATCACCAAAACGTGTGGTTGATTTCCGTTCCGGCTGGGCGCTTTCCTGGGGGCGTCCAGCCTCCACTCCAATCAACTTATATACATAGCATACGTTTTAACTAATGTCACTCACTATTTTTGGTGACAATTCCCATATTATCCAAAAATACAAAGAGATTTTATAGATTCCCGTTCGCTTTATTATTGATAAACAAATGAAAAAGTACATTAGCGATATAGCTGCCAATGTACTCCTAAATATTTAAATTATCTATTAGTCTTTACTTTTTAATTTTAATTCTTCATAGCCCTTAATATTTAAGCTTAATTGTTTTTCTTTATTCCAAATACTATAAGGGTAAACTAAATTAACAAAAGTTTTCCCATCTTTCAATTCTATATTGGCTCCTCGTGCATAAAAGGACTCTCCCTTTTCATTTGTTAACGCCCATTCAAAAAATTGATTTTCATCCTCGGAAACGTCAACTATTAAAGATACATGCATAGAGCCATTCGTAAGGGTTGCTGATTGTAGTTGAATACCCTCAACAGCCTTTTCCGCTTCAAATGATTGTGTTACAACCTTCGTTGGTGTCAATGTAAATGGCCATTCTCCATTAATATGAACAATCCCTTTCTTTTCTGTAAAGAAATGAATTGTTTCAATTACTAATTGAGCGTTATCTAGAGAAGGCCATGCCTGGTCATTCGACTGTAATATTTGTTCTAAAATTATGGATTGGTCGGTTCCTTTCAGCATTCGCTCCTCAGTATTACCCGCTAAACCTTTTGAAGTAAGAGGCTTTGTATCTGAAACATGGGCATCAATTTCTTTTCCTTTAGAATCATATATACGATATTCAATACTTATATGCTGAATATCTCTTATATCCATGCTCTTTGGTAAAATCTTGAACTGTAGCCCTACACGATAGGCATCAGCAAATGTATTTTCAAGTGTGACCGTAACATCTTGTGAACTTTGCGATACCCCAGAGTATTGTACTTCTCCATTTTGACTAGCAAGTTCAATCCCAGCATCCTCCTGGAAACCTAGAAATGCTTTTAGTTTAGCCATCGCTGTATCATTAGACAAAATCACACCCGAAGCGAGAACTGCACATGCAGCCGCAGCTGAAATAGGCTTCAACCAACGTTTTTTTGTCTTTTTCTTTGATTTAGAGCGAATCTCTGTATAGGAACGATCAAAAGCTTTTTGCACAACTTCTGGTATTTCTTGTTCTCTATTCATTTCTTCATGTAAACGGTCGTCTAATGATTTTTTCATAGCAATTGTGCCCCCTCAACATAATAATTATTTTTCAGATATTGCTTCGCTCTAGAAATTCTCGACTTAATCGTCCCTTCTGATTCATGAAGAAATTCGCTTATTTCCTTTGTCGTGAGCCCATTCACATAATAAAGCGTTAAAGCAATGCGATAGCTCTCATCTAGACTTTCTAATGCCTCATCAAGCTCAAGTGAAATTTGATCTTGGTGTCGCAGTTCATGCAATGTCGTCACATCCAGTGGTACAGTACGTTGATCCTGCTTCATAAAGCGATAACAGTTATTTAAAAGTATTCGACAAATCCATGTATTAAAATATTTTGCTTCTTTTAGAGAATCTATTTTTTCAAACGCTGTCAGTATTGTATCCTGTAAAAGATCTGCAATGTCCTCATCTTTCAAGCCTAGTCGTTTTGCTGTCCGGTAAAGCGTTATTTCATATTGACGGATTAATTGTATAAACGCTTCTCCATCTCCCTTCTTTGCTTTTTTTACAAGAAACTCGGATCGCATATAATCACCTCTTTTTCTCTTTACATACCGTTAGAGCATTTTGATTGATAGTTAGTTGCATCGATTTTTATTTTATTACACTAAAAAAGCAACCGGCGAAATAACAGTCGGTCGCTACCTACTAATATAAATTTTAAATGAGAGGCTATTTAAAACAACTAACACTGTTTACACTCCGAAAATAGGTATTTCCGATCTGTTCTAACATCCACAAGGTTATCGAAAAACAAAAGGACTTTTATACTCTAATCTGTCACTTTTTAAGTAATAAGACTCTCAATTCATTATTGACATTCCTGCTTCAGTACATAATACTATACTTAAAATTTGAGTTTTCATAGGCATAAAGTTCCAATAAAACTCAGAGGAGGAAACTATTTGAAAAACAAAAGCATTAAGCGACGATTATTGTTTTTTACATTAAGTTTGCTGTTATTGTCATCTGTCATTAATTCCGTATTAGGTGTTTGGATTGTGGGCAAAAATAGTAAAGAAGTTTTAATTGAAAAAGCCAATGAACAGGTCTATGAAATCGCCAAGCAAGTTGAAACTATATTAAATTCTGAGAATGATCCCATCTCATCTTTACAAGATTTTGTGGAGTCAAAAGAAAAACAAGAGAATGTAACTTATGCTATTGTCATTGATACCAATGCAAAAGCAGTGGCGCATAGTGATAAAGGGAAATTAGGAAAAACATATGAGGATGCATACACAATCGATGGTGCCAAGCACGGAAAAAAGCAATTTACGAGATGGTATGCTGAAGTTCAAGGTATTTGGACATATGACATCATGGAACCTATATATAAAGATGGCAAGCTTTATGGCGTAATTGATATTGGGGTGCCTGAAAGCGGTATTCAATCTATTACAAACTCTGTACTAGGCTATCAGATTATTACAGGCATAGTGAGTTTTATCGTTATAGGTGCTTTAATGTGGTGGATTATTGGTCGCATTGTTACTGCCATTAAGAATCTTGAAAATATCATTCATCAAACTACTAGCTTAGACTTTACCGAAAATCCAGAATTAGAGAAGCTATTACATCATCAAGATGAAATTGGTCTTATGGCAAAAGGCATCTCTGGCATGCAATCGGCATTAAAGAATGTTACCGTCAATATACATAAAACTAGCTCCGAGCTATCAGATTCCTCAAAGATTCTTATTCAAATAGCAGAAGATACGGTACGTACGACTGATGAAATTAGCTCAGCCATTAATGAAGTAGCAAAGGCTACAGAAGAGCAAGCTCATGATACAGAAAAAAGTGCTGAACAATTAAATCAACTATCTGGAAACATTGATCGTGTTATTGAGCACACAGAGAAGATTGCTTCTATGACAGAGGATATTGATCATTTAAGTAATCAAGGTGTAGAAACCATCAATCAACTCTCTATTTGGTCAGAGAAAAATCGAGAATCTTCTCAACAGGTAAGCAACATTGTTCAAGAAGTAGATAAAACTTCATCTGATATATCAAGTATTGTTAATACAATTACAGACATCGCAACTCAAACTAATTTATTGGCTCTAAACGCTTCCATTGAGTCAGCTCGCGTCGGTGAAGCCGGTAAAGGTTTCGCAGTTGTCGCGGATGAAATCCGAAAATTATCGGAACAGACATCTAATGCTACTGAGGATATTAAGAATAAAATCTCTGCCATTCAGGATATTTCTAAAAGTGCTGTGCAGGAAATCAGTACGAGCCTTAGCATTGTCGAACAAAATGCAAAAGCTACAAAGGATACTAGCGAAATCTTTAATACAATAAAGGTAGCTCTAGACCAAACGAGTGGAGTGGCACAAGATGTGAAACATTTATCTCATGAGATGGATGAACGCAAGGAGCAAATCATTAGTGCCGTACAAAACATATCTGCTTCTGCAGTAGAAACCTCTGCTGGAACAGAACAAGTTTCCGCTTCCGCAAATGAACAGCTTAAAAGCATCGAGACTGTCTCTGAAAAAGCTAAAGACCTAAATGCTATTGCTGATGCTTTAAGAGACGAAATGAAAAAATTCACTATTTAATGTAAAAAAGCTGATTCAATTATGAATCAGCTTTTTTAGCACATATCTCTATATCAATTCACTTTCTTTGAGTAAATCATAGATGATTGTGTCTTTCGTTTTATGAATACCAAATTTACCTATTTGTTTTAAGATAAATGGAGCATCTACATCTGTTAATTTTTTACCATCAAGTAAGCGAGCAGTTGAAGATAATAAAGTACGAATGTCAAAAGTAGATGCAAATACTTCTGGAACGCCTCGATCAATATCTAATAATTGATAAACAGCTTCCATCGCTGTTCTTACTGAATATTCAGTTGTGAATACAGTATCTCTTTCTGTTTCACTAAAGTTCCCAATGAAGGCTAAGTTAGTAGATCCATTAGGGACAACTAAAGGACGATCTCCCATTGCTCTAGGCATGAAGTAAGATGTTATATAAGGCATGTAACATGGAATAGTATTACAAGAATTTTGCGCAATATCCGGTATTTCATCTACAGGTACACCCATATGGTACAACCACTCTTGCGCGATCTCAATTCCAGAACATTCCGTGATACTCTTTTTAATAAAATCACCTGGTTTATTTGATAGTAAACCATAAATCCAAACTACTAATTGGTCTTTTGGTTGATTTTTAAAATGCGGTTGTCGGTTCAACGTATAGCTTAGCATCCAATTAGAATCTGTAGCAGTTACAATACCACCCGTAACTACCTTGCCTGCATACGGATCTCTTTTACTGATTTTTTCAATATACGGAGCAACTCGATCATCCAATGTAGTAAGCGTTGCTGAAACAAACCAACTTTCTTCTGGAAGGTTATCGCAGAATTTTTCTGGTTTACCAAAATCAGAATCTTGGGAAGCGATGTTTTTCCAAAGTGACCAGCTTCCTCCTAAATCAGTACTTATAGGGGCCGGCGTATTATTGTCACCATAAGTTGTACTCTCCGTGATACTACCATTTGTTACAAACACTAATTCATTTTCTGTTAGCTCAATATTCTTTTTCACACCATTTTGTTTTAACACTAAAGTATGGGCTACTTTTTTATCGCCAACTTTATCAACTAAAACATTCTCTACAACAGTATTAAATTGGAAATCAACATTATAACTTTCCAAATATTTAATCATAGGAAGTACTAAAGATTCGTACTGATTATATTTTGTAAATTTCAAAGCAGATAAATCAGGTAGACCCCCAACATGATGAATGAAACGCATAATATAACGACGCATTTCCATTGCAGAATGCCATTTTTCAAAAGCAAACATCGTAGACCAATATAGCCAGAAATTCGATTCAAAGAACTCTTCAGAGAAAACATCTGTAATTTTTACATCCTCTAATTTCTCTTCAGGAATAAAGAATAATTTAATCATTTCCTCAGATGCTTTATCAGATAATGTAAACTTGCCATCATCCTCAAGTCTTTGTCCTCTATTTTCAATCAATCTACATTTCGAATAGTTAGGATCCTCTTTATTTAACCAATAAAATTCATCTAAAACAGAAGCGTTTTCTACTTCTAATGATGGGATTGAACGGAATAGATCCCATAGGCATTCAAAATGATCTTCCATTTCTCGACCACCGCGAATAATAAAGCCTCTTGTCGGATTTAAAATACCATCAAGGCTACCACCTGAGATATCTAGTTCTTCGAGAATATGAATATTCTCTCCCTTCATTTGACCATCACGAATTAAAAAACATGCGGCTGAAAGTGAAGCTAGCCCCGAACCAACAAGATACGCTGATTTCTCATCAACACCCACTGGTTTTTTAGGACGTGCAAAAGCCTCATAATTACCATTACTGTAATACATAGTACCGCCTCCATAAACTATTATCGTGATATAGCATACCATTATTTTGCAAGGTAATGGTAAAATGAGAGAGAAATTAACAAATAATTCAATTTTAAAGTTAAACTCTAAATATACTATACCCTATTATTTGACATAACAATTCATTGCATTTTTATAAATTATTCATCAATATCTTTATATAAAAGGGTTTATGCAATACTTAAAAATTAGATTACCTTTGTTGCGATAACCTATAAAGGACTTGGATTATTGTATGATTTCCTTCTATAAGATTAATTATAAAGCTGTTAAAGTATAGAACCTTTTGAGGACAGCCATGCATAATTATTATAGTAAGAAAACAAAAAACGATGCTTCAAGGGCCACATTTTACAAGCACACTTTTGGTTTTTATTTTGATAGTCTCTATTCGAATTTATTATTATTTAAATAATTTAACTATCCACACTCCCCTCCTGAAATCCGCTTAATGGAAGCCTTATAAGCATATTCAAATATGTAAAAATAAACAAAATTAATATATTTTAAAAATAATGTTTGACAATCTTTTAGGGTGCTATGTAGAATAGGACAAGTGATTATGAGAATCATTATCAATTAAGGCGAACCTTTATTTTTTTTGCCTATAATTGAGAATGAATCTCACTTTAACGAATATATGTTGTTAGTTAGGATGGTAACGGATGGAAGCAAGCGCGAGGAGCATAGAACAACAAGAAACGAATATGAAAAAGATTAAGAGCAGACCGCTTATTGCTTCTATTATTTTAATAGTAGGTACGATTTTATTAGCTTTAAGTATGGGCATGTCCATTTCATTTGGGGCGGCAGATATTAGCTTAACGACTGTTTGGCAAGCTGTTTTTCAATTCGATGATTTACTTACACATCATAATGTCATCTGGGAGCTTCGTATTCCAAGAGCAATTGGAGGAGTAGTCGCTGGTGCGTTTCTAGCGGTATCCGGAGCAATTATGCAAGGTATGACACGAAACCCCCTTGCCTCGCCTTCTTTAATGGGTATTACAGATGGTGCGGTATTTGGAATTGCAATTACGTATGCATTTTTCCCTAATTCCCCTTACATAATGTTTGTTCTTGCTTCATTCATTGGTGCCGCATTTGGTGCAAGTATTGTATATGGTGTGGGTGCATCCTCACCTGGAGGGCTCACACCTGTGAAGTTAGCGTTAGCTGGTGCAGCGATTAGTGCACTGCTTGGGGCCATATCTTCTAGTATTGCACTTTATTTCAATCTTGCTCAAGAAGTGAGCATGTGGAATGCAGGAGGCGTTTCAGGTGTGAAATGGGTAAGTATTGATATGTTGCTACCGATAGGACTTGTTTGTCTTGTTATAGCGATTTTAATGTCGAGATACATTACCATCTTAAGTTTCGGCGAAGAAATTGCGATTGGGCTTGGACAAAATACAACCTTCATTAAATTTATTGGAACTGTACTTGTGCTCGTTTTAACGGGGTCAGCCGTATCTATGGCAGGTTCTGTCGGATTCGTTGGACTTGTTATCCCACATATGACGCGTTTTCTCGTCGGGTCCGATTATAGATGGGTCATTCCATGTTCAGCAGTATTAGGTGGTTTGTTAATAGAATGTGCAGATATGTTATCTCGTGTTATCAATCCTCCATTTGAAACGCCAATTGGTGCAATTACAGCTTTAATAGGTGTTCCATTCTTCCTTTACTTAGCTCGTAATGAAGGGAGAGGGAAAATATGAAGCAAAGAATCTTAACAAAAAAGAATATTTCAGTTTTAGCCATTTTAGCTTGCCTAATTGTGTCGGTATTCTTAATTAGCTTAAATACAGGGACGTTTAAAATACCACCAATAGATGTATTGAAATCGTTAATTGGGTTAGGAGCCGAAGATCAATCTGTCATTTTATTCGAATTTCGTATGCCTCGAATGGTTATCGCGATTTTAGTTGGTTCAGCGCTAGCGATATCAGGAGCTATCATGCAAGGCTTATCTAGAAATCCACTTGCTGACCCTGGAATTATCGGTATAAATGCTGGTGCTGGATTAACAGTTGTTGTTTTCGTCTATTTTTTCTTCGGGAAAGTTGGGACCGGTACGCTAATATCAGTTTTCATTCTTCCATTATTTGCGCTAGTTGGTGCTTTATTAGCAGCGGTTATTATTTATACGCTAGCTTGGAAGAACGGCGTTTCATCCACTCGTTTAATTCTTGTCGGTATTGCAGTTGCAGCAGGATTTAGTGCTGTTAGTTTAATCTTCTCGATGAAAATGACTTCAAATGATTTTCGCTTTGCAACTATTTGGTTAGCAGGGAGTTTATGGGGAACCGATTGGAAGTTTGTATTAAGCGTACTACCTTGGATGCTCATATTTCTACCCATTGCATTTTGCAAGGCACATGTATTGAATGTAATGAATTTAGGAGATGTAGCAGCGGTTGGCCTTGGTGTAAATGTAGAGAAGGAAAGACGTAAATTATTATTTATCGCCGTTTGTTTGGCTGGTGCATCGGTAGCTGTTGCCGGTGGCATTGGATTTATCGGATTAATGGCACCCCACCTGGCAAGACGTCTTGTTGGAGGAAAACATCAAATTATGTTACCTACAGCAGCATTGATTGGCACTTTTTTATTACTATTTGCAGATTTAATTTCAAGAAGTGTACTAACAACTTCAGAAATACCAGTCGGTCTTGTTATTTCTATTATTGGTGCACCCTATTTTATTTATTTACTTATGAGGACAAAGTAAAAGGAGTCTTTTTTGATGGTAACTTTAGCAGTTGATTCGGTATCCGTTGGCTATAATGAAGGATTAATAATAGATGGATTATCAGTGGCGATTCCCGAAGGAAAGATAACAACGATTATTGGACCAAATGGATGTGGGAAATCTACATTGTTAAAAACAACTTCTCGTATTTTAAAGGCAAAACAAGGGACTGTTTATCTTGATGGAAAGGCAATTGAAAAACAGTCAACAAAAGAAATTGCAAAGAAAATGGCGATTTTACCCCAGACTGCAGAAGTTCCAATGGGTCTTACTGTGTTTGAACTTGTTTCATATGGCCGCTTTCCACACCAAAATGGATTTGGAACACTGAAGGAAGAAGATTATCGCTACATCCATTGGGCACTTGAAGTGACAGGGATGACAGAGTTTTCCAACCGTTCAGCAGAAGCTTTATCAGGTGGCCAACGTCAACGAGTATGGATTGCAATGGCACTTGCTCAAGGAACGGACCTACTTGTATTAGATGAACCAACAACATACTTAGATATGGCTCACCAACTAGAAATTTTAAAGTTATTAAAAAAATTAAATGAAGAAGAAGGCCGTACGATCGTTATGGTCATTCATGATTTAAATCATGCTTCTCGTTTTTCTGATCATATGATTGCTTTAAAGGATGGTAAACTGATTCACCAAGGAACTCCAGATGAAGTAATGACAAGTGAGACACTTCGGAATGTGTTCGAAATTGAAGCACTAATCGTTTCATGCCCTGTAAACAGTAAGCCAATTTGTTTAACTTACGATTTGACAATAATTAATAATCTAGAACAGATAAAAGCATAAAAGAAGGAGCACTCTTCCTCTCTTAAATAGATAGAGAGAGCATTCTAATGGGCGTTGAGCTTCTCATTTTAGCTTGAGATGTTGAACACCCATTAGAATGCAGTGGGTCGCAAACAATTTATCCGGGAGGAACAAAAATATGAAGAAATTTAAACTAACATTACTAACAATGGTATTAGTTATTACATCTATACTATTTGCAGCTTGCTCTTCTGATAAAAAAGAAGAAAAACAAACAGACGCTAAAACAGAAGAACGTACAGTAGAACATGCCAAGGGGGAAATTAAAATCCCTGCTAATCCAAAGAAAATTGCTGACCTTAGTGGTTCAACAGAAGAGTTATTAATCTTTGGCATGAAACCAATCATTACTGCAAATACGTCTCAAGAAGAAATTGATCCACATATTGAAGATCAATTAAAAGATGTAAAACCGGTCGGCTCTGCTTGGGGTGACAAAATTAACATCGAAGCGGTGGCTGCTGCAAAACCAGATTTAATTCTTATAAATGATCGTCAAGAAAAAATTTATGATCAACTATCTAAAATTGCACCGACTGTTATGTTAAAAACTCCATTAGATCAATGGCGTCCAAAGTTTGAGGAACTAGGTAAAATCTTCGATAAAGAAAAAGAAACAAAAGAATGGTTCAAACAATATGACGAAAAGGCAAGCAAGTTACACGATAAAATCGTTGCTAAAACTGGTGATGCGAAGTTCATGAAAATGGCTGCATATCCAAATGCATTCCGTATATATGGTGACTATGGTTACGGTAGCGTACTCTTTAAAGATTTAAAATTACCAGCAGTTCCAGGTACACCAATGGATGAACCACTAGTACAAGTACAAAAAGAAGCTTTAATTGACTACAATCCAGATTACCTATTCGTATTTACAACAGGTGACGGTTCTCAACGCTTAAAAGAGTTCCAAGAAGAAACAATTTGGAAAAACATGAATGCTGTTAAGAACAACCACGTATTTATTATTAAAAATGATGCGGTCAATAAAGGCTACTTCCCTCTAGGTAAAGAAATGATTTTAGATGAAATTGCTGAATTTGTTCTAGGGAAATAATAACAATGAGAATCACCTTCGTAATATCGAAGGTGATTTTTTTAAAACTCGTTTAAGGATCTGATATAGTTGTTTAGTTATCGATTGGCGAATAATTCAACTTAGTTCCCTTATTTTATGAATCGTATAAATTGTTGCTCCCCAATTTGTAAAATCTCATCATTCATTAATATTATGTCAGTATCATCTTCCACAAGCTTTTCCCCATTTAAAGAAACGCCATTTTGTTTCATTAATCGCATAAACTCACTTTTACTTTTAATATATTCTTCAGCAATTAATGATGGAATAATATCTAGTACAGACTCTTTCCCTATTTCAATTAACATTGTGGGGATTTTATCAGGCAAAACCTCTCCTTCATTAACGCTCTTACCTACCCCCTTTTGAATCATCTTTAATTGTTCTTCTAGTTTTAAAAACATACAATACAACTCCTTTAATATTGAATTAATATTGCAAGTTCTATAAGAGTAAAAATCAATTTCGCCCTGGCGTAATTGCCGCTGACGCTTCGCTTTCGCGCAGAAAACATTTGCCGCTGACGCTTTGCTTTCGCTACAGATAAATTGCCACAGGATGTGACGTTCTTAGACTGGGCTCCTCTATAAAAGGAGTCACATCACGTTCATCTTACCACCCGCTTCTGCTGAATGAAGATAAAAAAACGCCCTTTAGGAATAAACCTAAAGGACGTGTTATGAACGTGTTACCACCTTAATTTAAGAGCTACTCACATAACTCTTCTCAATAGGTACGGCTAAATGCGATACCTTTGCATTGATTACGGATGCAAACCCGTCGTAGCCTACTAAAGTTCGGTACGCAGCTCCAAGATGAATTCATTTTAACTTTCCTTGCGCCTCTCATCAACCGGCTACTTTCTGTCAGTTCCATTAAAACTACTAGTTCTCTTCAACACTTTTACTCTTATACTCCAAATTGTTATCAACAATTTTTCGTTATGCAAATCTTGATAATTATTATAGTATATTTGTTTGAATTGTCAATAAATTATTTTTAACCTTTTAACCATAACGTGGGGTTGATTTCCGTTTCAGATGAGCACTTTCCAGGGGGGCGTCCAGCAGGGACGGAAATCAACTTATATTCACGGTATACGTTTTTAACATTTCATACCTTAATAAATTTGTTATATCGGAAGGCGAATCCTCAAAGTGTCGTCTGTTTCTAGATACAATTTATACTGCATAAGAGGTGTATCCTTGTTTAAATAAATTTCACTGCCGTTTCTACTAACTTCCTCAAACCCTAACTTTTCCATCATTCTTCTTGAACGAAAATTAGTTTCATGTGTTTCACCATAAAATGTTGTAATACCAAATTTCTCG
The DNA here is from genome assembly GCF_050280325.1 of Lysinibacillus sp. NPDC093216. Lineage (NCBI taxonomy): Bacteria > Bacillati > Bacillota > Bacilli > Caryophanales > Bacillaceae > Lysinibacillus > Lysinibacillus sp. NPDC093216. The sequence continues at coordinate 283,491 of NZ_JBNNVB010000003.1, forward strand.
AACGCATACTTTATGAACATGTGAGTTACGGTAGTTCCTATACCCTTCCCCCATAACTGACTTTCACCAATAGCAATACCTATTTCAGCACTGTCGCTTTGAATCTCTGCTAGATCTGCATAACCAATTAATCTGTCCTTATATTCAATTCCTAAGCGAATAAAATCCTTACGATTCAAATTCACACTGTACTGCCACCAACTAAATAATTCTTCTTCGTCTAAATTTTTTCTCCACCCATTGGCTTCGCAAAATTTCTCGTCCTTACTCCAACGAAGAACGAAATGATAATCATCATTTTTTAAAGTTCTAAAAATTAATTTTTTAGCATCCTCAAACATATTCGATTTTAACTCCTGCCCTTTTTTACACTCTATGATTTTGAAATATTCATGCTCTTATTATACAAAGAAAAAAATAAAATATGGTATATAAATCCAATTATTACCGTCTTTTTAAATGCTTTTAGTATTTATAAGGTTTAAAACAATGCAACTTAATTTGGACCTATACACATCGACAAATTATGACAAAAAAATATAATTCAGTTTGATATATTATTTTAGAAATCTATTATTCGAGGAAGTAGAAAATTAAGAATGGAGAATAGAACATGGAAACACAAGCTTACAAATACCCCAGACAAAAGATTAATGGGATATGGCTAATAATTGCTGGCATAGCAATGTTCTTATTATTAATAAAATATAACGGCTATCCAAATATTTGGCCATTTGCCATCGTTTATATACTAGGTATGGTTTGGCAATTAAGCCCTAAAACTCGAGAGAAATTAGCAGTCGGTCCTGGTACAGGCGGCCAAAAAAGGTGGTCTAATTTTTCAATTTTTTTATTAGCAATTTTAGTTTTTATTAGTTTTCAATTTTTCGCCGATGATTATAGAACTTGCTGGTTATTAATTATTTTAGCTGTTGGTGTTCATTTCTTACCTTTTATTCCGGTACATGGTAAATTAATGCTTTTTCTATCAATCAGTTTAATCATCAATGCGTTCATAGGATTAATGATTACTAACGTTAATCTAGATATCTTTTTTGTAATAGATGGTCTAATAAAGATTTTATTTGGTAGTATTTTTATTAAGCTCAGTCCTATTAATTTTTAAAAGAATTGAGGATTCTGTTTCACAGTGATCCTTCCAACAAATAAAAGAATCCATTTTGAAAAGAAGACTAATCAAAATGGATTCTTTTCTAATGTTTATGTAATCTTTCCTACATATAAACCCCCGTTTTTATTTGGTCTTCGCGTATTTTTATAGCTTTTGATTCTTTGGAAAAAATTTCAAAACATGTTCCCACTCCAACTTCGCTCTGTACTTTTACTTTGCCATGATGTTTGTCAATAATCCAATTTGCAATAGCAAGCCCTAGACCAGCTCCCGCTTCTTCTCAATAACGCCCAAAATGCGCTTGCAATTCTTGTGCTTGAAAAGGCTTAGTCAGGTAATCGTCTCCTCCAAAGTTGATGAAATTTACGAAATTAATCCCTTGTTATGAATTCGTGTTGATGATACTATATGAATATACAACATGAATATTCATATAAATAATTCATAAAGGAGGTATTCACCTTTGGCAAGAGGAAAAAAAGTTTTTTCAGAAGAAGATAAAATTATGATTAAAAGTAAATTGAAAGATGAGTGTATGGCTTTTTGGATTTCTCAAGGTTATAAAGAAACAAGTATTGGTGAATTATGCAAAAAAACAGCAATATCAACGGGTACTTTTTATAATTTTTATTCAAGTAAGGAAGAACTTTTTTTTGAAGTTTTGTACGACATTCAAGAAACTATTTATGGGAATTTTATTAAACGAATTGAACAATGCCCTGAAAAGTCCGGCTTTGAAACAGCAATAATCCAACTTTACTATGAATACGAAAGCAAACCATTTCTTTATGAAGTAAAAACAATCGATTTCACAGCATTTTATAGTAAGCTTTCGGAGGAAATGAAAGAAAAACTAATATTTGATAGTAGTAATCTTTTTCGTACTGCAATCAAACAAGCAAATCTTAAATTAAAAGTTCCGGAAAAGTTAGCATTTTCAACTTTCACCGTACTTCTTTCTAGTATTGCAAGTAAAGACGGAATATCAAAGAACTGTGACCATTTTGCTGCATTTCAATTTATGACTAAGCAGTTGGTAGCAAGTATCTTTGAGTAGAAGCTCTATTTCAAATATAAAATAGGAGGAGAGCAATGAGTTTATTTTGGAATATTATAGATTTTCTTAAAGAATCAACACCGTTCTTCATCGTGTTTAATATCATTGTAGCAATCGTCCTGCTCATCTCAGGGTTTATTTTATTATCCAAAAAGAATAGAGAACAGAGGACGAAAAAAGTTATCGGTATGGTTTGTTTATCAATTTCATCGTTATCTTTTTTGGGTGCCCTTTCCAATGCTATTTTTTCTTTCATTGTATTTAAAAATTAAGAGGAAAGAGGGATAAAAAGATGTTAGATAAATTACTTAACATTATGGATGCGGCTTGTAAATGGGGAAATAAAAATCTGGGGACCTCTATTCAATTCCCTAAACCAACAAACAAATCCATGGTATCCAGTGCTTTTTCAAGTGGAATTATTAGTAGCGCAATTCTGGTCTATGGGCTTATTTTCAACAAAAAATGGATTTTGTTATTTGGTGGACTTGGGATAATTAGTAGTGTTTTCATTTATCGACAAAGTGTAAAGAACGATTAAATAGTATGTATTAAAAAAGCACGAGAAATCAATTTTAGAAACATTGATTTCTCGCGCTTTTTTAATATGAAATTATATTATTGCTTTTCTAAAATAATTAAAAACATTTTATCTACTGCCATATTTTTAAGTAAAAGTGTTTTTATTGCTCACTAGGTTGTGTGGATGGCTTTAATAAGAACCAAACAATTACTAAAGTTACTAGTGCTAATATAAAAGTACTCATATAAATGAAATGTACACTTGAAGCTAATGCCTCTTGTGATTTGGTTACTATGTTTGCTGTAGTTCCTCCATGTCCACCAGAAGATACGAGATCAAGGTTTTTAATCCCCTGTGCATGAATCATCGTATTGAAAATTGCCCCGAAAACTGCAGCACCTAATGTTTGACTAAACGTATTGATAAATGTGTTTAAGCCAATTGCCGTCCCTCGCGTATGGGCTGGAACAGCTGATTGAATTGTTACCATATAAATAGGTACAATAAGCCCCATTCCTAAGCCGAATAATCCAACTGCAACATAAATAAGGAATGCTGGTGAATTTGTTGACAAAGTAAATAGTGAAAAGGCAGCAATTGAAAGAATACTAGCTCCAAGTAGAATGATTTGTTTCGTTTTTAAGTAATCAATTAATTTCCCAGAAAAAATAGTGCCAAATGTCCACATAACAGGAAGCGGCATTAAAACGAGTCCGGCCTCTGTCGCATTTTTTCCTAATACACCTTGGCTCCAAATCGGAAGATACATTGTAATACTAATAATCATTGCACCAGAAATAAGAGTTAATATGTTTATAATAGATAATGTACGATTAGAGAAAAGTGCTAGCGGAATTAATGGTTCCGGAGATTTTCTCTCAATGAATAAGAAAATAATGAATGCAACAGCTGCAAAGATTAAGAGGCTAACAATTGTAATGTCCCCCCAGTTTTGCTGACTGCTACCTGTTAATAACGCGTATAGTAGCGCGATTGTACTTAATGAAAATACCGTCGCTCCAAGATAGTCGATATGGTGCTTAGCAGGTTTAATAGATTCTTTATAATAAATTACAATCATTAAGCAAGCGATAATTCCAAATGGAACGTTTAAGAAGAAGATGTAGCGCCAAGAGAGAGAATCAACTAAAAATCCTCCAACTAATGGTCCGATTACACCAGAGACGCCCCAAACAGCACTAATCCAACCCTGTGCTTTTGCACGGTCTTTCACTTCGCTATATAAGTCACCCATGATTGTCATTGTTATTGGCAAAATAGCGCCAGCACCTAGACCTTGAAGGGCACGAAAGACGATGAGCTGTTCCATCGATGTAACAACACCGCAAAGTGCAGAGCCGACTAAAAATATTGTAGCTCCAATCAGTAAAACTTTTTTACGACCGAATAAATCAGCCAGTTTCCCGTATATTGGAGTCGAAACGGCTGTGGCTAGCATATAAATTGCATATACCCAACTAACAAGTTCGACGCCTGACAAATCACTCGTTATACGGGGGATTGCTGTACTAATAATTGTTCCTTCTACAGCAGAAAGAAATGTCATTAACATTAATGATAAAATAACTTTTTTTCTCATATTTTTCCCCTTTACTTCTATACAGATCAATTATGCTTCGTCATAATTGCGTCTGGAATTGGCTTTGGGCCAATAAATGTTTTTTGTGCGAAAGCGAAGCGGCAGCAACAAGTGTTTTTTGTGCGAAAGCGAAGCGGCAGCAACAAAAAATTTGTCTGTGCGAAAGAAGTTAAAATTATTCACTATATAGCTAAGTATATTTTTTTATTATCTATAAACAATATAGATAATCAATAAAGTACCTTTATTGCACTAACCTTCTTCGTTAGTTCAAGTACATTTTTTCACAAGATAAACATCAATTTTAACATAAATATACATTAAAAATCACCTCCAAGAATAACTAAAGAGGTGATTTTTATCAAACGTTATTACCAATTATCATTCTTTATTATTAACGAGCACACATGTTGCTTTGAAATCAATTGTCTCGGCATAATTGCGTCCGGAATCGATTTTGTGCTTACCTTTCAATCCTTAAATACTCGCCACATTTCCTCATATTTAACTTTAGCAGAGGTGGATTTTATTTAACCAAAAAGTGATCTTACTAGTGGTACCGCTCTAGCTTAAAAGCGCTAGACTAGACAATGCTCTCTTGAAAATGAAAAATCTCCTTACATATTTTCAAACTGAAATAAATCAACTATAATGGTATTCAAATGGTAGAAATACTAAATTACACCCATTTATCTTTATTTATACAAATCTACTATAAAGGAGAATGAAGATGAAAAAGAAGGTTTTATCCTTACTCATGGCCATAATAATGGTCCTATCAGTTAGCGTATCGGCATTTGCCGATGAAATGTCGCCACCAGCGACAAGAGGAGAAATCGTTAAAACCTTGTTGCTGGCAGCAGATGCTTATCAACCAGGAATTAATAAAGAATCCATTATGCAAGGCTCTAAAAACGAAGATTTAAGAGAGAATGAGCCGGCTAAGAAGATTGAAGCTTTAGTCATGTTGAGTAGAGCATTCGGCGAATTACCAGAGCCTGTCGGAAATGATCTGCGCAGCGGAACATTTGATGTCGAGTTCACCGATGTACCAGCTTGGGCTAAGAAAGATATCGATAAACTTGCAAAAGCAGGCGTACTGACTGGCAAACCTGACGGCACATTAGGCGCAAATGACAATATTACGATCAATGAGTTCCAAAAAATTATCGCCAGAGTGTGGACGCTTAAAGGCTCCCATTTAAATGACGATTTTTATGAAGCAATCAATAAGGAATGGTTAAATAAATCGACAATTCCGGATGGAGAAATCATGGGCGGCGTATTTTCCGAGCTGCATAAGCAAAATAACGATAAAATAGAAAAAATAATAGATGAGCTCGTTGGCAAACAATTCGCAGAAGGAACAAAAGAACAGAAAATTACCGACTTCTATTCGACGGCGTTGGATAAGAAAAATAGAAATAAACAAGGGATTGAACCTATTCAAAAATATGTAAAGGCAATAGACGAGGCTAAAACGCTTGATGAACTTATTCAAGCTGATCTTACCCTGGAGAAGGATTCGGGTCAAAGCTCATTATTCAGCTTTGCAATCATGAACGATGCAAAGAACAGCAGTGAAAATGCTTTGTATTACGCTGGATTAGCTACAGGTCTGGATAAGAACAGCTTTGACACGGAAGACTCGAAAGCGAAAAAAGCCTATATTCAATATATGGCCAGACTTCTTGAGTTATCGGGCGAGAAAGAGTCTGCAGCGAAAGCACTTGCCGAGAATGTTTACGAAATGGAGAAAAGCTTAGCTTCCGTATCGCTTGAACCTCATGAACAAGGCGATGTCAATAAATACTATAATCCGTATACAATTGAACAATTCGATGACATGTTCAAAACAGTAGATATGAAACAAGTCTTGAAATCGATGAAAGTCGACAGTACTGATAAAGTGATCGTATTCGATGTGAAGCTGGCGCAAAAAGGTGCTGAACTCTTGACTGAAACTAATCTTAATGCGCTTAAAACTTACTCCAAAGTGCACCTGCTTATGGCAGCAGGCGGTTTGTTGTCAGATGATTTCGAAGATGCTGCCAAAGAGTTTGACGCAACGTTATATGGCGTTACAGGAGAAAAAACAGATAAGGAAGTCGCAGTAGCCAAGACAACTGGTACAATGGGCGGATATTTGGAGCAAATGTTTGCCGAGAAACATTTTTCACCAGAAGCTAAAAAAGATGTTGAGCAAATGGTAGAGAAGTTAATTGCTACGTATGAGGAGAGAATCAAAGCTCTTGATTGGATGTCAGAAACAACAAAAGCTAAAGCAATTAAAAAGCTGGATACGATGATTGTTAAGATCGGTTACCCAGATAAGTGGGATACGACATTAGATAAAGTAGCGATCAAGACATATGACGAAGGTGGTTCGCTGTTCTCTAATACCTTGACAGTAAACAAAGCATACATTGATAACGTGAAAGCCGAGCTAGGAAAACCGGTGGATAGGTTGCAATGGGGTACAAGCGTATATACCGTAAATGCTTTCTACAATCCTTTTAATAACGAAATTACGTTCCCTGCCGGTATTCTTCAAGCGCCTTTCTATGATATTAACGCTAAACCTGAAGCAAACTATGGTGCCATTGGCATGGTCATAGGCCATGAAATCAGCCATGCATTTGATAACAACGGATCAGCATACGACGAAAATGGAAATGCAAATAACTGGTGGACAGAAGAGGACTTTAAGAAATTCGAAGAGAAAAACCAGGAACTGATTGAGTTCTATAACGAAATTGAGATTATCCCGGGTGTGTTGAACGACGGTCAGCTTACACTAAGTGAGAATGTCGCTGATTTAGGTGGAATGGCGGCCTCACTACAAGTTGTATCCAAAATGAGTAATCCGGATTATAAAGCATATTTCGAAAACAATGCAGAAATATGGAAATCCACAACCACAAAAGAATTTGCAGCGTACCTGAGCAAAAACGATGTACATTCAGCCGCTAAAATTCGGGTTAATCGCACGATTGTGAACTTTCAGCAATTCTATGATACCTATGGAATTAAGCTTGGAGATGGCATGTATATAACTCCAGAAGATCGAGTATCCATCTGGTAAAAATCAAAGCAGATAGAGCTAATCCGATAGCTCTTACATCAGTGTATAAAGGCAAAGAGGCTATCCAGGAAGTCCTTTTTAGAGTAAATACACCGAAATCAAAAGCCCAAGAATGGTAATTTTACGGCATTCTTGGGCTTTGCTTTTTTTCAGCCCTTCGATTGAAGGTTTCTAAATAATTTTTATAATATACCATAAAATGATAAAACAAAAATATACATTCTGTTTAGATTATACGTCAATTTAAAGGGAGGGAAATGAAAGACATGAAACATAAGATTGCTTTACTAGCAGATGTCCATGGGAATGCAAGTGCTTTAAAAGCAGTTATCGAAGATTCGATCAAAGAAGGTGTCACTGAATATTGGTTTTTAGGGGACTTAATCATGCCTGGGCCTGGGGCAAATGATTTATTTGAAATATTAGATAGTATTAAAGTTGCTACTTACGTTAAAGGAAATTGGGAAGACTGCTTCCTTGACGTACTGAATAAAGAGATTGACTTTGATAATGCTTCTGATATCTATATTTCTAGGTTAGTTCAGTATCAGTGTGAAAATTTAGATGAAAGCTATATTAATCTTATTAAGAGCTTACCATTACATTTAACAAGACAAGTTAATAATCTATCTATCAGCATTAGCCATAATTTACAAAATAAAAATTATGGAGGAGATTTATGGCCCACTAATGATCAGAAAAATTTTGATCAGTTATTTGAGCATGATTACGATATTGCGATTTATGCTCATACCCATCACCAATTGTTACGCTATAGTAGCAATGATCAGTTGATTATTAACCCAGGAACTGTAGGACAGCCCTTTTACAAATGGGGCAAGTTACATTCTGATCTACGTGCTCAGTATGCAATTCTTGAAATTGATGAGACAGGGATTGCAGAGGTGAGATTTAAAAAAATTCCCTATGATGTAGAAAAGGAATTAAACAACGCTATTCATAATAAACTCCCTTATATTGATTTATATCGAGAAATGCTAGAAACAGGAAAAACTCATACCCATGATATTGAGTTATTACAAAAGCTCAATGATCAATTTAACTATAAAGATGAGATAATTAATTTTTTCGAAAAAAATTATTGGGAATTTAAAGGGATAAAGTGAATCTCTTTCAACTAACGACAAATTAATTGGAATCACTCTAAATCCTTGATTTAACTGTATATAAAAAGCTGTCATTTTGAATAAAGATTGATCAAAATGACAGCTTTCTTTTATTTTTAATAACTGTTTTTATAAAAAGGATTGATTATTTTAATTCGCCTTACTCCACTAAAGCACCCGGTAGTTAAATAAAAGAAGTGCTGCCTGAACAACTTAATGATCTTCTACTAAAGACCTTGCTAATAACAAGTTAATTTATATCTCCAAGATAAACTGGTGAATTTTCACCATTTAAATATCCAATTATATATTTTCTTAACTCTTTTGGGTATAGCCTGTAATTTAATAAATCCTCAATACGAATCCACTCAACACCTACCTGATGATTATCAGGATTTGTTGGTTTTATTGGAGTTTCAGTTCTACTTACCTGACATAAAAAATAATATTCTATTTGGTGAACATCAAAATCAAATTCAGCGTATTCATGATTTTTTCCTATATACTCCCTGATATGTAATAATTCTTTGATATCTATATTAAGTCCAATTTCTTCAATACACTCTCTTTTTAAAGTGGTATGGAATGTTTCACCATGTTCTTGCCCTCCACCAGGACAAAGAAAAAAATACCCCTCGTCATCTTGGTTTTTAGTTAATAATATTTTTTCCCCATCCAAAATAATTGCCTTTACTGAGTTTCTAACTTTCATATCTTCCCTCATTTCTTTTTATATCCAAATTATAGCATTTGTTATTCAACTAAACTGCAGTGTTAGTTCAATAAGGAAAAAGATGGTTGCCTACGCAACTCAATAATCTTTAATTAACGCCCCCATTAGTTGAAGCTGAGGAGCCGGTTGAAAAATGCAGATTTACACCGTTACTAAATTGTCTATTTATACACGTTCCCTTATCCTGCGAATTCAATACCATCTTGGGAAAAGGAATATGAAGGAGTCTATAAAAGATGGCACAGGTTGTTGGTAATAACGTCAATCCTCTGCATCTTTCGAAATAAAAGAGCGTTACTTTTTGTTAACGGGTTCGGTTGAGATGTGCAAAACTCTAATTCACAACCTAATTAGCAAGGTAAAGTGTAAAAAGTTCCCTCTAAATATTCAGTAAAATAGCCATTTAATAATTAAGATTAACGATATAGAATGGCAAGGGTTCCAAATTTAAACAATTTCCTCATTCAATTAAATGGCCCGATTGTTGAATAAGAAAAAATCCTGCTTTGATACAAAACTTTATTAAAATAATCAATTTTCATTTTAAATTATCGAACTTTGTTTTTAATGATCAATCTCTTCATAATAATTAGTTCTTTTTTTAATTTGAATTGTAAATCAATCAATGTAATAAAGGCTATTCAATTGTATATATTTTGTGTTCCATAATAAATAACCGTAAAAAAACCCTGATACAGCAACACACTGTACCAAGGTTTGTATTTCATGCTAAATCATCTTATTTACAAGATAATGTGATTATAAAGTATAACGAGATTAGTTATAATCACTCATGTATTCTGTTTAAGTAATCAGTATACAACTTTTTTGTCTAGTATACATCTTTATTGTAACTCAACATATTCTGTAGCTTTTGAATAAAGTTCGATTAAAAGTAAGTCGCAAACACTGATTTTATACAGAAAGAAACCAACTGTTTTGAAACAAAGTTTGATCAAAACAGTTGGTTCTTTATTTATCTAGTTTGGTTTTTATTGATTATTTCTGGATGCGAATCTTCAATTAAAGTGCCCGTTAAAATTAGCACTTCACCACAGAGAAAAAAAGAGCTGCCTATGCAACTCAATGATCTTCAAGTAAACCCCATTAGTTTAAGAAGTTCTAAAGTAAAAAGGGAACAATTTCATTCCCTTTCACTTTAATTTATGCTTTCAGCTATTGTCATAAAGCTTTTAGTATTTTAAGACAAACACCATTAACAGATTATTACCATGATTGTTTATGGGGAAATGATAAGAGTTCAGTAAGCCCCTTCGTAAAGAGAATGCGTAAATACAAACAAAACCAGCAAAACACCTTTTCGGTGTCATACTGGTTTTGTTGAAGTACATCTTAAATTGTAGTTAGTTCAACTTGATTGCAAATTCCGAATTCGGCGCACCAGCAAATACAACCGTTCCGTTCTCCGGCAGTTTTACTTTGTTATTGCCGCTCACAACGGTAAAATTGATACATACACCCTTCTCATCATACACCGCGAACGAACTCTTCGATGGCAACGCTACGGTCATCGTTTTCCCTGTTACCGCTTGCGGGATTGTAAACCATCTCGCATGACCATTTGCTTGTAGCGTAACTTTAGATGCTGGGCTTGCATCAAGCGGTTTTACGTTGGTTCCACTTACGTATAAAAATCCGGACATCTCCATATATTCATTTCCGCCTTCTGTATAGAAACGAGATTCCGTCGTATCACGGCCTGCCAACCCGGGGATCTGGAGCTGATGCGCAGCCGTGTTTGGGCCTGTAATTTTTCTGCCGTTCCAATAGCCCTCTAGACCATCATTGCGATTAATTTGTGTTGTAAGTAACACTGGTACGAGATATTGAGAAGAACTATATTTCTCGTTAACAAGATAGAACTTGACACCTTCCCGCTTTGCCCAGGCGGCAGTGGTTTCCTTCGATAGCACGTTGTCTTCTAGTTTCTCTGCTCCATAGTGATTCATCGCTACTTGCCCTAAGCCAGGCATCGATATAAATGTGCTCTCCCTCAAATATGTTCGTCTATTCTTCTCTGTGACGAAGTTGAGCTTGGAGGTACCTGTCTCATTAATAAAGCTTCCATTCGCAGTATATACATATTTTTCTTCTGGATTAGATGATAAGAACAGTTCCCCATTCTTCGTAATTTCTATTTTGAACTGACTTGAACTATTACCGTAAAAACCCGCTTTCCTCGCTACGTCTCGAGGTATCTTGGCCTTGACCGGCTTGTCAAAGGATCTGTTCGGCTTAATGTCCTTAATTGTGCCCTTCTCTTTAAGCGCAGTGAGCAGTAATTCAGTCGCCATCAGTTGATTTACAGAACTCCCGCCGCCGGATGACAACACAGCCGCTGCCATCTTCTGTTCCGGAAGCACGACCAGTGAAGCATGTTGTAAAAACGTATCTCCGCCCTTAGCCAAGCCCTTTATTCCATATTCACTGAATGGATATAGTTTCACACTATCCCAACCAAGACCATATTTGAAAATGTTGTCTTCATCCCCCGGCCACATTCCTTTTTTATATTCCTCTTGCTCCATCGCTTTGACTGCCTGATCAGAGAGGATCCCTTTTCCCTGTCCCATAAATAATTGTGAGAATCGCACCATATCCTCTGCCGTGGAAGAGATCCCTCCCGCCCCGATAATATTCACCGATTCAGTGGGAAGCTGCCCTTGGTACATTGGAAAATAAAGTCCAGCCCGCTTATCATCTTCCCATTTATCCTGCGGCGTTTTCGTATGATTTAGCTTTAAGGGTTCTGTAAACTGTTTATGTAGAAATTCGGTAAAGCTCAGACCGCTGACTCTTTCCACCAAAATCTCAGCCAGCGTAAAGCCGTCGTTGCAGTATACCGAGAACGCGCCAGGATCCGCCTTCAAGTGCTGGTTGGACAATCGCTGCAACAAGTTATCATGGGCATAGGTATCATTATCTTTAAATAAAAATGCATTCCTATACTCAGTACCTTGCAAGCCGGAGGAGTGGTTCAACAGCATACGCGGCGTAATGCTTTTGTAACGCTCGTCTTTCATTTTGAAATCAGGAACATAGTGGACAACAGGAGCATCCAAATCAACTTTTCCTTCGTCGACCAATTTCATCACAGCCGCCGTTGCATACATTTTACTGACTGAACCAATCCCGTATAGGGTATCTTTGGTCAGCGTTTTCCCTTTCATATCGTTCTTACCTGCCTGACCCGACAAAATAATTTGGCCATTGTCAATTAGCGCATACTGCACGCTATTCGTCTCATACGACTTCGTGAGTAGCGCAGCCTTCTCTGCCGCAATCTTTTTTAGTTCTTGACTAGCTACTTCTTGGCTAGCTACAACCGTAGCCTGACTGCTAGAAAACGCCATCGCCCCTGTTGGTAAGCTCATCGTTAACGCTAATGTAGCGGCTAACACCCCAGATAGTTTATTTTTCATAAAAGAATTGCCTCCTTAGATAAGTGATTGATTTCATTGCTGTTATTTCGAACAAAGGTATCCCCTTGTTGTCTTTATTTAACAGATGGTAAAAATTTATAGAAGCTGCCTTCCATAAGATATTTATCAAGTAATTTCTCAAAATTGCTTACAAGAGATTCAATTTTTTCATTTCTAATACAACCAAACTAATGCGGTAATCATTGTAAGACAAGAATTTGCGCAATCCTTTCCCATAGGATTCCATTTACTAGTTCATTCATTTTTTTCTCCTCCAAATTGTTTATTTACCCTTAATACGATTACGTTCGTCTAATCGTTCACTCACGAAAAAATAAATAAAAAAAATCTCAGGAATTTGATCCTGAGACCTTTCTTTTAAATATTTTTCTTGCAAAAATAAGATAGATAATAAGATACGCTGGAAATTGAATAAGGCCTAAAAAGCCCCATAGCCAAGCATTGTGTCCCCTCTTCCGTGCATCCCAAAACATCCATGAGCTCTGACAAATCAGAATGAATGCAATCACGATGCATAACCAAAGCGGTGTGCTACTTAGTTCATTTGAGATCATTCATTACTGACCTTCTTTCTAGTTTTTTTAAGCGCTAAGGGCAATAAGATAATCCCCACAAGCTGAAAATAAAGAAAAAGAATTGGCTGACGATAAACGACAGCAATCCCAACCGAAAGCACAAATACTGCAACAGAGATAAACGTGAGGAGGTCTTTCCATTGTTTTTTTCGTATTCTTTTTTTCTCTAATTCAACATTCTGTTGAAACCATTGTAAGCTTGGAGTAGATACTGGATTCCATTGATCCAGTTTTTCTAAACCATCTATTAATTGCTTAACCGTTAATTCATTTTCATCATCCAACATAGAATGACTATTTTTAGAATCATACTCTTTCAAGTTCAGCCAACTCCTTTCGTATACTTTTTAGACCATTTGAAACTCGAGATTTTACTGTTCCTTCTGCAATACCCATCATTTTTCCAATTTCCTTATATGAATATCCGTAATAATGCTTTAACACGATTGGCATACGTATTTCTTCATTAATTTGAGCAAGTACATCAAGTACATCATTCCATTCTTCGTTCATAATGGCTGCATTCCATTTCATTTTTCGGAGCGCTTGTTCCTGCTCTAGCCAGTTTTCCTCCCGCTTCTTTCTGCGCTGTTGATCGATAAAAAGGTTCGTTGCGATTGTGATGAGCCATGATGAAAACTTGGATTCACCATTATACAGTTGGATTTTTTCAATACACTTCATCATCGTCTCTTGTGCTAAATCTTCTGCGATTTGTGGATGAAGAGTAACTTTCATTAAATACTTTACGAGGAACGAATAATTCTGTTGTAGCAGTTTCGAAAGAGCCAATGTATCTCCTTTTTTCGCTTTTCGAATTAAATCCTTTTCATCCATGAGATCTACTCCATACAATAATGATTTATATGTAATACGATTTACTGGGAAAAATCGTTCATTTTCAAAATAAAGAATCACAACAAAAATCCATCTATTAGTATTTATTAAGTTTACTTGAAAGTTATATATTTCACCAAAAACCAAAGTATTGTTGCTCATTCAACGAGTTCCGAATGCTTGTCTAATTATTATCGTATTATCAAACTACTCACATGTTTTGTTTAAGTATGTCTTCTTTAACTAACTGGTCTGTTTGTGGAATAAGAAAAATCCTGTTTTGATACAGGATTTTAATCAAACTTTATTAAAATAATCAATGTTTATTTTAAATTATCGAACTTTGTTTTAAATGATCAATCTTTTTTATAAAACTACAACTTTAGATGTTCTTGTTCTTTTAGACATAAAAAACACCCCTTTGGCTAAATAATAACCAAAGGGGGAACGCTTCATGACTTTATTTTAAACATCGCAACTTTATTTCTAAGCTGCAATTTTTCAAATATAAGATTGTTTACAATCTAAATTATTTAGTATACATCTTTATTGTCCAGTATATATCTTTATTGCAAAGTATATATCTTAATTGTCCAGTATACATCTTTATTGTAACTTAACATCACATGTTGGTTTGGAATAAAGTTTGATTAAAAATTTCTCTAAACTTTTGATTTCACTGCATACGAAGAGCCGTGGTTTTGAATAAAGATTGATTAAAACGATGGTTTTCTTCTACTTGTAGGGACTACTTTTTATAAAAAAGTTTGATCAAAATTAAATATAAATGTTGATATAACGGTATTTTATTGATTTTGATAGGCTTAAAACGATTAAACTTTCTTCAAAATGGTGCGACTTTTTCAAAACAGTTCAACTTTGTTTTAAACCGACATAAAGAGCTGCTATCAAAATAGCTCCAACAAGCAGGAAATTCAAAAATACCTCTCGAGAGTTCGAGGGGTGTTTTTGAATGGTTTTAATACTGAAGTCTTTCTGATCAATTGTTAATGCTTTATTTTTTTACCTCATTTATTATTTCTTTAGCCTATTTTTATTTTTTTGATAACACCATGGAAAAAAAATCGTGAGCATATATATTTACATATCGTAATATCGTGATATGATGATGTGTATAAAAATGATAGTGAGGTGAAGTCGTGACGAAAATTCAATTTAATCAGGTTGATTTATTTAAAGCATTATCTAATGAAGCGAGACTGAAGATATTATACTGGTTAAAAGATCCTACAACGCATTTTGATACAAAGCGACAAGCGATAGAGGAAATGAATGAAGTAGGGGTCTGTGTAAGCCTGATTAGAGATAAGCTTGAGATGAATCAGTCTACTACATCTCAATATTTATCAACTTTACAGCGTGCAGGTTTGGTCGAAGCAAGACGCATCGGAAAGTGGACATACTATAAACGCAATGAGCAACTGATACATGAGTTAGCAAACTTTATAGAAACGAAGCTATAGGATTTAGAAAAAATATCAAAATTTGAAAAGAGGTAATAAAAATGAAAATTGAAATATGGTCAGATTATGCATGTCCCTTCTGTTATATTGGAGAAGCAAGATTGGAAAAAGCAATGAATGAGCTAGGAATTAAAGATCAAGTAAATATTGAAATGAGAAGTTTCGAATTAGATCCTAACGCTAGTTACGAAGTCGTATCCAATACAGAAGATCGTTTCGCAAAAAAATATGGTCTATCTAATAGTATGGCGGCAGAAAGAATTAGACAAATAGAGCAGTATGGTAAAAACGAAGGTATTGATTTCAAATATTATACTACACGATATACAAACACAATGGATGCTCATCGCTTAACACATTATGCAGCAAAACAGGGAAACAAAACGATTGCAAAAGATTTATTCAAAGCCTATTTCACTGATAATTTAGAGTTGAGCGATAAAAATGTACTAAAAGAAATTGCTGTAAAAAATGGACTAGATGAAAATGAAGTAGAAAAAGTTTTGAATTCCAATGAATTTGAAAGTGATGTACGTAAAGATGAAAAGCAGGCACATTTAATGGGAGTCCGAGGTGTACCTTACTTCTTGATTAATGGAGAAATCACTTTGAGTGGTGCTCAGAATGTCGAAACATTTAAAATGGCTTTAAAAGAAGCAATGCAGGATGATAGTCAGAATAATGATTTATCAGGAATGAGCTGTGGTATTGATGGATGTAATTAATAATCGAAGCGTTGTACATCAATTAACAGTAAAAGATGTATTTTATGCAAATGCATTTTTATATATTGATCAGGATACGAAACATGGGTTTTTATTTGATCCCGGTGCAGAAGCAGAAAAAATATTACATGTGATAGAATCCAACGGTTATCATATCGAAAAAATATTATTAACACATGGACATTTTGATCACATAGGTGCAGTCGATAAAATTAGAAATGAATTAAATATCCCTGTTTACATGCACGAACTCGGACGGGAATATATGCAAAATGCGAGAATGAACTTGTCAGCTTTATGCAATAGACATATCATAGTTGATGATGTGCACTATGTACAATCAGGTGAAACGTTTGAACTGTCTGCTAATTCAGATTTTAAAGTGACGATGACACATACACCAGGTCATGCAATGGATCAAGTTATGTATTATAATGCACAGGATAAAGTAGCATTTGTTGGTGATACAATCTTTAAAGGTAGTATTGGAACCACTCAGTATGAAGGTGGAAATGAACAGGACTTGATACAAAGTTTAAATTTGATTCTATCATTGCCAGATGACGTTGTTTTATATAATGGTCATAGTGGTAAAACAACTGTAGGTGATGAGAAGAGAAGACTCGGCATATAAAGGGTAAGTGACATATTTTCTGTTGAGTACAGGAAATATGTCATTTTATTTATTCTTTATTGTAAAAAAGTGGGAGCAGAATATAATGTCCATGCTTTAGAGGTCAATTGCTGTTGTTTAGATATTTTTGCACCAAAACCTTTAAAAGTGACTCATGCTATAAATTATAAGCAAAATTAATGAAGAGAATAGAGATGAAATAAGATGATAAATAACTTAGGGCGTATTAATGAATTAGCGAAAAAACAGCGTGAAGAAGGTTTGACAAGTGCTGAACGGATTGAGCAACAAGTATTACGCAAAGACTACTTACGCGAAATTCGCGGACAAGTTCGCGAAACTTTTTCAAAAATGACTGTACTCGATCCACTAGGAAATGATGTAACACCGGATAAATTGCGTAGAGAAAAGGAAATGGATTCACGGGAAGTAAAAGCTTAGAAGAAGCACTTACATTCCATGTTAATGGTGATACGCAAATGTGTTGCCGCATGCATTCAACGTAAGCTTTGCTGGGATGTGTTGAATCGTTTTTAGTAAATCTTAATATGGCGGGTAATTGTGCATCAAGTGGATCGTCGTGCACGGAAGCTTCGATTGGCCCGTTACTTGTCTTGGTGGCAATGTGTGGACAAGGTGCTGAAAAATTACGTATTTGAATTCGTTTTAGCTTCGGTTAAGGCTTGACAGAAGAAGATATAAAACAGGCAGTGGAAAAAAAAACAGCTATTGAAAAAAGATTGGTGAATTAAGAAAAGAAAAGGTGACCTTAATGAAAGAAACAAAAGACCCCTCGCAAATACGTGTCGTTGTTGGCATGTCAGGTGGGGTGGATTCTTCGGTTGCTGCGTACCTGTTAAAACAACAAGGCTATGGAGTAATCGGGATTTTTATGAAAAACTGGGATGATACAGACGAAAATGGTGTTTGTACAGCTACAGAAGACTATGATGATGTTATTAAAGTGTGTAACCAAATTGGTATTCCATATTATGCAGTTAATTTTGAAAAGCAATACTGGGATAAAGTTTTCACATACTTTTTAGAAGAATATAAAGCAGGACGCACACCAAATCCAGACGTTATGTGCAATAAGGAAATTAAGTTTAAAGCTTTCCTCGAACATGCGATGAGTCTTGGTGCGGATTATCTGGCAACGGGCCACTATGCACGTATTGATCGGAGTGGTGATGGCGAAGTATTAATGCTTCGTGGTGTCGATGAAAATAAAGACCAAACGTATTTCCTAAATCAATTAACACAGGAGCAGCTTAAACATGTTATGTTCCCAATTGGTGATATTGAGAAAAAAGAAGTGCGTGAAATTGCTGAAGAAGCAGGTCTTGCAACAGCGAAAAAGAAAGATTCAACAGGCATTTGCTTCATTGGCGAACGTAACTTTAAAGAGTTCCTAAGTCAATTCCTACCAGCACAACCTGGAAAAATGGAGACAATGGACGGCGTGGTAATGGGACAACATGACGGGCTAATGTACTATACACTTGGTCAACGTCACGGGCTTGGTATTGGTGGCGACGGTGAGCCATGGTTTGTTCTTGGAAAAGACCTAGAACGTAATGTATTGCTTGTTGGTCAAGGTTTTCACCATAATGCATTGTATTCTACTTCATTAACAGC
The DNA here is from genome assembly GCF_050280325.1 of Lysinibacillus sp. NPDC093216. NCBI lineage: Bacteria > Bacillati > Bacillota > Bacilli > Caryophanales > Bacillaceae > Lysinibacillus > Lysinibacillus sp. NPDC093216. The sequence continues at coordinate 302,105 of NZ_JBNNVB010000003.1, forward strand.
AGTGAAAATGAGCTATACTTCGACAAAAAAATTACCTCGTAAATTTTTTGGCACAGCGAAATTCCGTTATCGTCAAACAGATACTCCGGTTGAAGTGGAGATTTTAGAAGATGGCCGTACACATATTACATTTGAAGAACCGGTTCGTGCCATTACACCGGGACAAGCAGTTGTTTTATATGACGGCGAAGTATGTCTTGGTGGCGGTACAATTGATGAAGTGTTTAAAAACAACGAAAAACTAACATATGTAGGATAAACTTGTGAGAAGACTGCTTAGGCAGTCTTTCGCTACGTAGAGGTGTGGAATTTGGATATGGATTTTAGTAGGAAAATCCATATTTAAAGTAAGCTTCATTTCTTCGGTATCTTCATCTAGCTCCAGTTGAAATCAGGTGGAGTGCATAATCTGTGCGAACTATATTTTTTGACGTCGTATTCACTTACTAAAAATAATAAATACTCGCTATTGTAAAGGATACACAAGGAAGAAGTCATTGGACGTCATGTTGGGGGCATTATCAGCGGGCGTACCTTTACGGGACATGCTCATGATATGGGTTTGAAATAGAGTTTGATTAAAAGCGTGCTGCAAATGCTGATTTTATGATAGAAGAAACCCACACATTTTGAACAAAGATTGATCAAAATATGTGGATTAATTTAAACTAGAGATTTATTTTATAAAAAAGATTGATTAAAATTAAATTCATTGTTGAATTAATTTAATAAATCTAGACGCTTCCTGGTCCTTAATTTTCCCCCATGGCATCATTTTCTGTTTTGGATAGGTTAAATAGCATACTCTTTTAGCCCGAGTTAAAGCTACAAACATATTCTTTAACTCTTCTTTATATCTCCGAGAAGTATTTGCTCTATAATCTGGAAATACTCCTTCATTTAATCCCATTAAAAATACAATGTCATATTCAAGTCCTTTTGCCATATGAACTGTTAATAATGTAACACCCGTTTTATTGTAATTTTGAGTCTTTCCTAGCGCTATTTGATTTCTAAAATGTCTTAATGATCTCTTACCGGAGGATGTCTGACTACAATACTTTTTCCAATGATTTTTCCATAAAATAATGTCTTCCGAAAGCATATATAATTCTGAGTCTTCTTTATATATTTTTTTCATCTCAACTTCTATATAATCTATAGCTTTTGAAAAACGTTCATTATCTTCAATAATTATCTTCCAGGATGTTTTTAATACTTTAAATATATCTAAATCGATTTGATTATTAATTTCTTTCTCTAGACCAAAAATTACTTCTAAATAGTTACATTGAATATCATATTGACTTTTCTTTACACCTAAAAGGCTTAAAATTCTTTTAAAACTCAATGCATCTTTTTCATTAATAATAAGCTTAAGCCCTGATTCAAATATTTTTATTTCTGGAGATTCACTTTCAAGTCCATTTCCACTTCTGTTATTAAAAGGAATACCACAATTTTTCAACTCTTTTTCAATATGGCTCAATACATACTTATTCCTAGCTATAATGGCTATATTTTCATGAGAGACGCTATTATCATAAGTGTTCCCATTCGTCAGACGTTGGTTAATTTCTGCAACAATCCATTGTGCTTCTTCTACCTCATTAAATAAATCTTTAATAATCAGTTCCCCTTCTATAGGATAAACAGATGAGTTTTCATAGATAGATGGTTGCCTTAAGTCTTGAGCTATTCTTCGAGAAGCTTCCACAATAATTCTTGAAGACCTGAAATTCTCATGCATTTCAAATTCTTTTGGCTGAAAATCCTTTCGAAAATATTCCATCATATATTCACTTTTTGAGCCATTAAATTCATAAATATTCTGTTTAGGATCTCCAACAAGCATAATATTTAAAGAATTTAATGATTCTTGGTTTGAATTGATTGGTGATTTAAGAAGTGAAGATCTTGATATGAATCAATTAATGACAATTGTTTCTTCCAAAGGCAATAAAGGAAATTGTTCTCGAATATCAACAACAGAATCCGAATATTCAGTTAAATAAAAGTAATTTCGTTCCAAATCTGATAGAAATTCATGCTGTCTATTTGTTTTAATACCTTTTAAACGTGTAGACCGACCTTTCGAAGACACATCTTGAATGTTTAACCATGGTTTATAATCCGCTCCAACTCCAGAGCCGCGACCTTCTTTAATCCACTTTTCTACTTTAGATGTTCTAGTTCGTTTTGACATAAAAACGAGGCTGGGACAAAACCCATCTCTAAACTAAAAAGCCGGCGAAATTTTACGATCAGTAAAATTTCACCGGCTTTCAATTTTTTTCATAAAAAATA